>JAMWZF010000136.1 GCA_024304875.1 Paracoccaceae bacterium | reverse complement strand
CGCCGTTGAAGTAGAGCCCGCCGATGTCCGTCCGGTCGATGATGGGGGAGCCGTCCATCGACATGTCGACGACGCCGCCCCAGGCCCGCAGGAGCCGCGCCCGCCCGATCATCGGCATCAGGGCCATGCCGCCTTCGGCCACGTCCTCGATCACCGGCAGGCCGCCGCGCTGCGCGTAGGAATTGTAGCCGTCGATGTCGCCGCCGAAGACCAGCCCGCCCTTGTCCGACTGGCTGACGTAGAAATGCCCGGCGCCGAAGGTGATGACGCCGGGGATCACCGGCTTCAGCCCTTCCGAGACGAAGGCCTGCAACACGTGGCTTTCGATCGGCAGCCGGCGGCCGGCAAGGGCCATGAGGCGGCCCGAATTGCCCGCGACCGAGACGCCGACCTTGGCCGCGCCGATGCGGCCGCGGGTGGTCTCGACCCCCCTGATCGCGCCGTCCGCGATGTCGAAGCCGGTCACTTCGCAGTTCTGCAGGATATCGACTCCGAGCCTGTCGGCCCCGCGGGCATAGCCCCAGACCACGCCGTCATGGCGGGCGGTGCCCGCCCTCTCCTGCATCAGCCCGCCCTTGATCGGGAAGCGGGCGTTGTCGAAGTTGAGGAACGGCGCCAGCTTGCGCACCTCGTCGCGGTCCAGAAGCCGCGCCCCCGCGCCCGACAGCATCATCGCGTTGCCCCGCCGGCGGTAGGCGTCGCGCTGCGCGTCGGAGTGGATCAGGTTGATGATCCCCCGCTGGCTGACCATCGAGTTGAAGTTGGTCTCCTGCTCCAGTCCCTCCCAGAGCTTCATCGACATCTCGTAGAACGGCTGGTTGCCCGGCAGCAGGTAGTTCGACCGGATGATCGTCGTATTCCGCCCGGCGTTGCCCGACCCGATCCAGCCCTTCTCGAGCACCGCGACGTTCCGCATTCCGTAGCGCGTGGCGAGGTAGAATGCAGTGGCGAGGCCATGTCCGCCGCCGCCGATGATGACGATGTCGTAGTCGGGTTTGGGCTCCGGATTGCGCCAGAGCGGGCCCCAGCCGCGGTGGCCGGTCAGGGCCTCCTTGAGGACCCTCAATCCCGAGAAAGTCATAGGGCCTGCTCCTTCGGTCCCACCTTGCCTTTCGGCCCGGGGGACGGCGTCTCCGATGGTCAGATGTCGAGGGTGTTCCGCTTTTCCCAGCTCGAGAAATGCGAGACGAAGGAGGTCCACTCCTGGTGCTTCATCTTGATGTAGGAGGCCGAGAAGGCGTCTCCCAGCATCGCCTTCAGCTCCGCATCCTCGTCCAGCGCGCGGATCGCGTCCAGCATGTTGAGCGGCAGCTTGGGCGCGTCCCTGACGGTGTGCCCCTCGGCGTACATGTCGATGTCGTAGCGCGGACCCGGGTCCGCCTTGGCACGGATCCCGGACAGACCGGCGGCGATGATGACGGCCTGCAGCAGGTAGGGGTTCACCGCGCCGTCGGGCAGGCGCAGCTCGAACCGGCCGGGGCCCGGGACCCGGACCATGTGGGTGCGGTTGTTGCCGGTCCAGGTCACCGTGTTCGGTGCCCATGTGGCGCCGGAGGTCGTGCGCGGCGCGTTGATCCGCTTGTAGCTGTTCACCGTGGGATTGGTGATCGCCGCCAGGGCCGAGGCGTGTTTCATGATCCCGCCGAGGAAGTGGCCGCCCCGCTCTGAGAGGCCCACCTCGCCGATCTGGCCCCCGGCGTCTCCGGCAAAGGCGTTGGTCGTGCCGTCCAGATCCCAGACCGAGACGTGGGCGTGGCAGCCGTTTCCGGTCAGCCCCTCGATCGGTTTGGGCATGAAGGTGGCGCGCAGCCCGTACTTTTCGGCGATGGACTTGACCATGAACTTGAAGAACGAATGGCGGTCGGCCGTCACGAGGGCGTCGTCGTAGTCCCAGTTCATCTCGAACTGGCCGTTCGCGTCCTCGTGGTCGTTCTGGTAGGGGCCCCACCCGAGCCCGAGCATGTAGTCGCAGACCTCGGCAACCACGTCGTAGCGGCGCATCACGGCCTGCTGGTCGTAGCAGGGCTTCTCGCCGGTATCGAAGGGGTCCGAGATCCTGTCGCCCTCGGGGGTGAGGATGAAGAACTCGGCCTCGACGCCGGTCTTGACCCGCAACCCCTCGGCCCCGGCTTCGGCCACCAGCCGCTTCAGCACGTTGCGGGGCGCCTGTTCGACGGGCGCGCCTTCCATGATGCAGTCGGCGGGGACCCAGGCGACCTCGGGTTTCCAGGGCAGCTGGATCGCGGCTTCCGGGTCCGGCACGGCCAGCATGTCGGGATGCGCCGGGGTGAGGTCCAGCCAGGTGGCAAACCCTGCAAAGCCCGCGCCGTCCGACTCCATGCCGGCGATCGCCTGCGCCGGGACCAGCTTGGCCCGCTGGCCCCCGAACAGGTCGGTGTAGGAGATCATGAAATACTTGATCCCCTTGTCTTCGGCGAGTTTGGCGAGTTTGCTCATCGGCTTTTCTCCCTGTTGCTTGTCCCGCTGCGGAGCGCGGGAACGGCGCCCGTTGTCCCTAGAAGCCGGGTTTGCCCGGGTACCAGTTGGTCCCCGCGAGCGGCACCTGGGCCATGGCGGCGGCTTCCATGGTGAGGGCGCAGAGGTCCTCGGGTTCGAGGTTGTGGACGTGGTTGTGGCCGCAGGCCCGCGCCAGCGTCTGACATTCGAGCGTCAGCACAGCGAGGTAGTTGCGCAGCCGCCGGCCGGCGGCGACCGGATCGAGGCGCTTCATCAGCTCGGGGTCCTGGGTGGTGATCCCCGCAGGATCGCGCCCCTCGTGCCAGTCGTCGTAGGCGCCGGTGGTGGTGCCCAGCTTGCGGTACTCGTCTTCCCATTTCGGATCGTTGTCGCCGAGTGCAATGAGCGCCGCGGTCCCGATGGCGACGGCGTCGGCGCCGAGGGCGAGGGCCTTGGCCACGTCCGCGCCGGTGCGGATCCCGCCCGAGACGACCAGCTGTACCTCGCGGTGCAGCCCGAGGTCCTGAAGCGCCTGCGCGGCGGGCCGGATGCAGGCCAGCGTCGGCTGGCCGACGTGTTCGATGAAGACGTCCTGCGTGGCGGCCGTCCCGCCCTGCATCCCGTCAAGGACGACGACGTCGGCCCCCGCCTTCACGGCGAGGGTGGTGTCGTAATAGGGACGCGCGCCGCCGATCTTGACGTAGATCGGCTTTTCCCAATTCGTGATCTCGCGCAATTCGAGGATCTTGATTTCGAGGTCGTCGGGCCCGGTCCAGTCGGGGTGCCGGCAGGCGCTGCGCTGGTCGATGCCGACCGGCAGATCGCGCATCCCCGCGACCCGTTCGGTGATCTTCTGGCCGAGCAGCATGCCGCCGCCGCCCGGCTTGGCCCCCTGCCCCACCACGATCTCGATCGCATCGGCGCGGCGCAGGTCGTCGGGGTTCATCCCGTAGCGCGAGGGCAGGTATTGATAGACGAGCTTCTCGGAATGGCCGCGCTCTTCCTCGGTCATGCCGCCGTCGCCGGTGGTGGTCGAGGTGCCCGCCATGGTCGCGCCGCGCCCCAGGGCCTCCTTGGCGTTGCCGGACAGCGCGCCGAAGGACATGCCGGCGATGGTCACGGGGATCTTCAGCTCGATGGGTTTCTTCGCGAAACGGGTGCCGAGGGTGACGGCGGTGTCGCACTTCTCGCGATAGCCTTCGAGCGGGTAGCGCGACATCGAGGCGCCGAGGAACAGCAGGTCGTCGAAATGCGGCACCCGGCGCTTGGCCCCGCCGCCCCGGATGTCGTAGATGCCCGTCGCCGCGGCCCGGCGGATCTCGGAATTGACGGAGTTGGAGAAGGTCCAGCTCTGGCGCGGGTCTGTGCGCGGTGTCCTGTCCATGGTGCGTCCCTCAGTACTCGTCCGCGTGGTCGATGTTGAAATTGTAGAGTTTCCGGGCCGATCCGTAGCGCCGGAACTCCTCGGGCCGGGCATCGGCGCCGGCCTTGTCGAGAAGCGCCGCAAGCGTCTCCAGATGCTCGGGCCGCATCTCCTTCTCGATGCAGTCGGCGCCCAGCGACTTCACGCTGCCCCGCACGAAAAGCCGCGCCTCGTAGATCGAATCCCCCAGCGCATCACCGGCATCGCCGAGGACGACCAGGTTGCCCTTCTGCGCCATGAAGGCGGACATGTGCCCGATGTTGCCGTGCACGACGATGTCGATCCCCTTCATAGAGATGCCGCAGCGCGAGCTGGCGTTGCCCTTGATGTTCAGCAGCCCGCCGTGCCCCGTGGCGCCGGCGTACTGGCTGGCGTCGCCGTGGATGGTGACGGTGCCGGACATCATGTTTTCGGCCACGCCGGGGCCCGCCGATCCCTCGACGGTGATCGTGGCCTCCTTGTTCATGCCCGCGCAGTAGTACCCGGTCGATCCCTTGATGGTGACGCCGAGCGGCCCGTCGAGGCCGCAGGCCATCGCGTGGCTGCCGCGCGGGTTCGTGATGACGTAGTCCTCGTTCGCCTGCGCCCTGGCGGCGGCCTGAAGACGTGTGTTGACCTGGCGCAGGTCGAGGGCGGTCATGTCGAGCGTCGTGGTCAAGGCTCAGCGCTCCCAGAAGTAGACGGTGGCGGGTTCGGGTTCCCAGACCCGCGCGGCCTCGATTCCCGGCAGGTCGGCGAAGGCCCGGTATTCAGAGGCGAAGGCGACGTAGTCATCGGTTTCGGCCATGACGGCGGGCTTGCAGGCGATGGGGTCGCGGACGACGCCGAAGCCGGTCCTGGTGCCCATGACGAAGGTGAAGAAGCCGTCGAGGTCCCGGATCGTGCCATCCAGCGCCTCGCCCAGAGACGCGCCCTCGGCGATCCGGGACGAGATGTAGGCGGCGCCGACCTCGGTGTCGTTCTCGGACCGGGTGAAGACCCCCTTCTTCGCCAGCCGACGGCGCATCTGGTTGTGGTTCGACAGCGACCCGTTGTGGACGAGGCACTGGTCGGGTGCCGTCGAAAACGGGTGGGCGCCCATCGTCGTCACGGCGGATTCGGTTGCCATCCGGGTATGGCCGATGCCGTGGCTGCCGCCCATCTGCCGCAGGCCGAAGCGCGCGGCCACGTCGCGGGGCAGGCCGACCTCCTTGTAGATCTCCATGGAGGCGCCCGAGCCCATGACGCGCAGGCCCCGGTCCTCCAGAAGCGCGGTCGCTTCGGCAACCCGGTCATCGGGCACGATCAGGACAGCGTGGGTGTCGACGACGGTCAGGGTCACGGGCTGACCCAGCGCCTCGGACACCGCCGCATCGAGGTCCGCGAAGGCCCTGGCCGGATCCTCGGACTGGACCGTGATCTTGGTGCGGCCCGCCTCGGCGTCACCGTAGATCGCGATCCCGGCGCTGTCCGGGCCACGGTCGGTCATCGTGATGAGCATATCGGTCAGCATGTCGCCCAGCCGGGGGCGCAGGTCGTCCTTCTTCAGGAACAGCCCAACGATGCCACACATGGTCGTCTCCCGTACAAGATCGTCCGGCGCGGTGCGCCTTGCGGTCATCTACGGACAAGCCTGATTTCTTTTAAAGAATATTTTTTTCTTTCTAGGCAATTTCTGGCGCGAATCCGTCAGCTGCCCAGGAATTGCCCAGAAACCCGTCACCTCGGCCGGCCTTGCACGAAAAACGGGCTCTGCCGAAACGCTTCAGCGATCCTGCGGATAGGTGATGATCGACAGGTAGCGGACCGGCGCGTCGAGGATGTCCTCCGGTCCGTGCGGCGCATCCGAGTCGAACAGGAGCGCGTCGCCCGGCTCGAGCAGGTATACCGTCTCACCGTGGCGGTAGTTCACGCGGCCTTCGAGGACATAGAGAAATTCGATCCCCTCGTGCTGGAAAGTCGGGAAACGATCGGATTCGTCGTTGAGGGTCAGAAGGTACGGCTCGACCACGACGCCCGAATTGTTCGACCCGATGTGGCCCAGCAGGTTGTACTGATGACCCGCGCGTGTGCCCGCGCGCTCGATCTCGACCCCTTCGCCGGCCTTCACATGCATGCAGCCCCGCGCCTCCTCGTAGCCCGCGAAGAGCTGGACCAAAGGCACGCCGAGGGCGTGGGCCAGGGTCGAGATCGTGGTTAGCGAGGGCGATATCACGCCGTTCTCGATCTTGGAGAGCATCCCGACCGACAGCCCGGCCTTGGCGGCCAGGTCGGCGCCGGTCATCCGCTGCCGCTTGCGCAACTCGCGCACCTGCCGGCCGATCGCGACCTCGAGGTTCTTTTCGCGCGACTGGCGGAGGGCGTGCGGGTCCTGATTGAACCCTCCTGCTGGCGTCTTCGTCACTTCGTTCTCCTGCCGCGCGAGGCCTGGACGAGGGGTGATCCGGTCAAACCCGCCCCGCTGGTAGCAGAGCGGACGGAAGGCCTCCAGATCAACGATAGCCGGACCGGCGGGCCGGTCCCTGCCCTTGGCGCCTTTGATCGGCCCGCCGCGGGACGGCCGAAACGCCCCCGGGCCCGACAAATGAAAGACGTTCAGATATAACTGAACGATCTGGACATTCAGATGGAAATCACCCAAGTCACCGGCGACATCAAAGGGGATTCGGGATGCACGACGAGGCCACGCGCGAACTGCGCTCGGACTTCATCGAGAGAATGGGCCTCGTCGCCCAGGGTGAAGGCATGCCGCGCAGCGCAGGGCGGATGCTGGCACTGCTGATCTGGGACGGAGAGCCCATCGCATTCTCCCGCTTGGCCGAGACCCTCCAGATCAGCCGTGGAAATGTCAGCTCCTCTGCCCGGCTCCTGGAAGAGCGCGGACTGGTCCGCCGGGTCTCGCGGCCCGGCGAGCGGCAGGACTTCTTCCAGATCGGGGCGAATGCGTTTCTGTCGATGCTGAACGCCACACGGCTCCGCATCGACAGCGCCCGTGGCGAAATAGCGGACGTGCTGAAGGCCCTGCCCTCCCAGGCCGAGGGTCCCCGCAGCCGTTTGACGGAATACGCCGAATTCTACGACGCGATCGCAGGCGGTCTGCAGATCGCGATCGACAGGCTTCAGACCCAATCGTCCGAAAGGTGACCCGCATGTCCGCGCATTCCGCCGCCAATCATGACACACCGACCGAGGCCACCGACGAAGCCGCGCCAATCGGCCCTGCCCCGATCGCCAGCGACGGGGGCAAACCGGAATGGGCGATGAGCCGGCGCGAGATCGAGCGCACGCTGCGCGAGCGGGCCGGATTGCCGCCGGTGCGGCGCCGCTGGCCCTGGGTGATCCTCGCCCTCGTCCTGATCGCGGGCGCCGGCGCCTTCGCGGTCTTCCAGATGCAGCAGATGACCGCTGCCCCCGAGGCCGCCGCGCCCGCGCCGGAGCCGGCGCCGGAGGAGGTGGTGATGGAGGTGAACTCGGCCGAATATGCGGCGCTGGAGCCGGCGGTCCTCGAGCGTACCGTCAAGGTGACCGGCACGATCCAGCCCGCGCGGCAGGCGCAGCTGTCCTCCCAGGCCGGCGGCCGGGTGGAGGAGGTGACCGTTCGGCCCGGCGACCGGGTGGCCGAAGGCGATCTTCTTGTGCAGGTGGACGTCCAGAACCTGACCATCCAGCTCGACCTCGCCCGGTCGAACGCCGAGGCGACGGCGGTGCAGCTGGACCTGGCCGAGACGCAGCTGGAACGGAGCGAGGCCCTGCTCGACCGGGGAGTCGCGACCACCTCGACCATCGACGAGGCGCAGTCCAACGTGCAGGCCCTGCGCGCCAACCTGCGCGCGCAGCAGGATCAGGTCCGCTCGGCCGAGCTGCAACTCGAGAACGCGACCCTGCGGGCGCCCTTCGGAGGCATCGTCTCGGCCCGCG
>JAMWZF010000135.1 GCA_024304875.1 Paracoccaceae bacterium | reverse complement strand
AGTAGCAGATCGCCGACAGGACCGCCGCGGCGGTCCTGTCGGCGATCTGCTACTGGGGCCTCAGCCAGGTGATGGGCTGACGCTCGGCACTTCCCAAGCGATACGGCGCGGCCTAACCTGCGGTGGATCGCAGCAGACCACCCGAAAGGCCATTTCGATGACGCGCGCCCTGACCCTTCTCACCCTTCTGGCCGGGACCGCCGCGGCGCCCGCTCTTGCGCAGGATTGCGGCGGAGTCGGCACCGGCGGGATCTGGATCGGCGGCGACGCGGCCAGTTCGGACGTCGCGGCCGCGGCCGGTCCGATGAACCAGCTGGCGCTGGTCCTGGCGGGCAATTCCTACGTCTCGCTCTTCTCGCTCTCGGCTGCCGCCGATGTGCGGCTGGAGGCGCGGGGCAACGGCGCGGGCGATCCGACACTCGAGCTGTATGACGATGCCGGTCAGTCGGTGGCCTTCGACGACGACAGCGGCGGCGAGACAGCCGCACGGATCGAAACCAGCCTCGACGCCGGGACCTACTGCCTCGCCATGTCCAGTTTCGGCGGTGTGCCGATGACCGGAACCGTGCGGGTGGGACTGGCCACGCACGAGGCATTGACGACCGGCCCCGGCGGCGCCGAGCCGGACGGCGCCGACCTGCTTCCCCCGGACCTGGCGGAGAGCGGCGAGACGGGCACCAGCATGGGCTGCGGCGACGGCGCCACGATCGCCGACGGCACGATCGACGACATCCTTCCCGGCGCGGCCACGGTGACCGCCCCGATCGACGAGGTCTCGGGCTACGGCTTTTCGCTCTCCGCGCCGGCAACCATCTCGATCACGGCGGAGAACGAGGACGCCGACCCCGTGCTCACGCTCAAGGACGCCAGCGGCGCCGTGCTGTACGAGAACGACGACTACGACAGCCTGAACAGCCGCATCGACGTGAGCACCCCGCTGGAGCCGGGCGACTACTGCATCGAGCTGCGGGCCCTGTCCGACGCCTCGCTTCCGGTCACCGTCACGGTGATGGGTTATGACCCCGAGGCTGCGCAGACCTCCCTGTACGACCGGGGCGAGCGGGTGCCGCCGCTGGACGGGTCCTACCCGGTCGAGATGCTGGGCGAGGTGACGGGCCGGCTGCGCGCGGACATCCGGCACGAGCCCAACACCGTCGCCTGGTTCGCGGTCGACGTGACCGAAGCGGGCCTTCTGCTGGTGGAGGCGATCGCCCCCGGAGACGGCGACCCGGTCCTCTACCTCTACGACGATCTCGGCCGCGAGGTGGGCTACAACGACGATGCCGGCTCGGGGCTCGACAGCCTGATCGCGGCGCGGGTGCTGCCAGGGACCTACCTGCTCGCGGTCAAGGATCTCGGCGGCGAGCCGTCGATGATGCGGCTGTCGGTGGAGCGGTTCGTCCCGGCGGACTGAGGGGTTTCCGCGCCTTGTGTCGTCGGGGTCCAGGCTCGGGGCCCGGACGCCGTCGGGGCGGGCGTCAGTTCCCCTGGAGGTCGTTGATGCTGTCCGCCAGCAGCCGAACCACGGTCGCCTCGCTGAGATAGCCCGTCGCCGGCAGGCCGCGGCGCTCCTGGTAGGCGCGGATCGCCTGGCGGGTGTTCTGGTCGAAATCGCCATCCACCCGGCCCGGGTTCATCCCGAAATCAGCCAGCTTGGCCTCGACCAGCCGCGTGGTGATCGGGTTCAGCTGCAACCGGCGCTCGGCCTGGCGGGCTTCGTCCACCTCGGCCTCGGATGGCCCCTGGGGCTCCCGGATCAGGGCCAGAGCCGCCTGCGCCTCCGTGCGGAAGGCGCCTTCGGGGAAGTCCCGCAGGTAGGTGACATAGGCGGCCTCGGTGTCCGCGGTCCGGGCGCGGTCCCAGGCGGTCCGGTCCTGCGCGGCGGCCTCTGCGCGGCGTTCCTCCTCGATGGCGTCGAGGTTGTCCTGGGCGATCTCCGAATAGATACCGTCCGGGAACCGCTCGAGATAGGCACGGTAGCCCGCTGCATCGCCGCGGGCGCCGGTCTCGTCCCAGAAGGCGCGGTCGGCGCGGGCCTCTTCCTCCTGCCGGGCGCGCTCCGCCGCCGCGATCTCGGACCGGCGGCGCGAGGCCTGACCGGCCAGCCGCGCGATCTGCTCGCGGTTGAGGTAGGATGTCTGGGGATAGCCGTTCTGCTGCTGCCAGTTGGTCACGGCGGTCCGGGTGCCGGGGCCGAAGATGCCGTCGATGCCGCGCGTGTTGAAGTCGAGGACTGTCAGGTTCTCCTGGATCTGCCGGCGCTCGGCGCGGGTGAGGTTCAGCCCCTCCTCGGCCAGCCGGTCGGCGCGGTTGGGCTCGGCCAGGATCGCCTCCAGCCGGTCCTGCGCCTCGCTCACGTTGCGGCCGTTGGGAAACGCCTCGAGGTAGGCCCGGTAGCCCGCGGCGTTGTCGGCCCGCTGGGCCACCTGCCAGCCGCGCGCGTCCGCCGCCGGGTCGGGCCCGGCCGGCGCCGCGGGCTGGGCCGCCTCGACCTCGCCAGGCACCAGCACCAGTCTGGCCGGGAGGTAGCCGGCAAGGGTGAGGTCGCGGTCCAGCGCCGCCTCGACCAGGTCGGCGCCCTCATCCACCAGCTCGCCCCGGGCGAAGGCCGTGGTGGCCCGGATCGGGCCCGAGATCACTGTCACCCCCTGCGGGATGGCCAGGTCGCCGATGCCTTCGCGCAGGAACGGGCCGTAGTCGTCATCGCCGCCGTCGCCGGCGAGCACCAGAACGGCCCGCCCCGGCTTGGACCCCAGAACCGTCAGCAGCGCATCCACGGAAACGGCACTCGCGTCCATGCCGAACAGGGTCGGATATGCCGCGTCCGTCAGCAGGAACCATGTCCGCGTCCCGTCGGTGACGAAGCGCCCGGCGAGGCCGACCACAAGCTGGTCCGCATCTCCCGCCCGGTCGGCGAAATCGTCCAGTTCGGACGAAATCTGCGAGGCCCGCCCGTTCCGCACCGCCGCCACCTCGAAGCCGAGGTCCTGCAAGCCGTCCTCCGCCTCGATCATGTTTCCTGCGCCGGAGACCCGGCCGAGAGAATCGTAGCGGTCGTTGCCGAGGAGCAGGGCGGCATCCTGCGCGGCCGCGGCCAGCGGCAGGATCGTCAGGGTCAGGGCGGTCAGAAGGATGCGCATGGAGGCGGGCCTTTCGGGTCAGGTCTCGTAGGTGCGGCGATCCTCGATGACGAGGCCGTCGCGGGGCAGGCTGCCGGGGGGAAGCACCTCGACCGTGCCGCGCAGCTTGAGCACATCGCGAACCGCGGCTTCCACATCGGATGTATCGCTCGGCCGGCCGGTTTCCACCTGCACCAGCATGGTGTCGCTCTCGCCCTCCCGGTCCGCGATGACGCGGGCGCGCTCGGCGCCCAGCCGGGCGACGAGGTCGGCCACCTGCTCGGGCCGCACGAACATGCCCTTGATCTTGGTCGTCTGGTCGGCGCGGCCCATCCAGCCCTTGATCCGCATGTTGGTGCGACCGCAGGGCGAGACGCCCGGAAGGACGGCGCTGAGGTCGCCGGTGGCAAAGCGGATCAGCGGGTAATCGGGGTTCAGCGTGGTGACCACGACCTCGCCCACCTCGCCCTCGGGCACCGGGTCGCCGGTACCGGGGGTGACGATCTCGACGATCACTCCCTCGTCCACGATCAGCCCCTCGCCCGCCGCCGACTCAAAGGCGATGTTGCCGAGGTCGGCGGTGGCATAGGCCTGAAGGCAGGTGATCCCCCGCTCGGCGTACCACTCGCGCAGGGAGGGAAACAGCGCCCCGCCCGACACGGCCGCCTTGCCGAAGGCGACGGGCAGCTTCGCCGCCTCCATCGCCTCGATGATCTGTTTCAGGTAGTCCGGCGTGCCGGCATAGGCGGTGCAGCCGATCTCGGCCGCCGCCCGCGCCTGCATCTCGGTCTGGCCGGTGCCGGCGGGAAAGACGGTGGCGCCCACGGCCCGCGCCCCGTTCTCGAACATGAGGCCCGCGGGCGTCATGTGGTAGGAAAAGCAGTTGTGGACGATGTCGCCCCTGCCGATCCCGCAGGCATGCAGGAACCGGCCGAACCGCCACCAGTCGTGCGCGGTGTTCCCCGGCTCGTAGATCGGGCCGGGGCTCTGGAAGACGTGGTCGAACGACGTGACCGGCCCGGCGAAGCCGCCGAAATCGCGTGTCTTCTGCGCCTCCGCCAGCTCGGACTTGCGCAGGACCGGCAGGCCCGACAGGGCCGCGACCGAGGTGATCTCCCCGGCCTTGACACCCGACAGGCTGCCATACCCCGGCAGGGCCTGCGCCCGCGCGATCTGGCGGGGCAGGTCCCGGATCAGGGCCTCGGCGCGCTCGACCGGCGCGCGGGTCTCCAGGTCGTCGTAGTGTGTCATCGGTCCTCCCTCACCGGCATGTCGCCGCTATTCAATATCATCCGCGGGCCGAGCGATACCGGCAGGGTCATCCCAGCGGATATCGGGCGAGCACCTCGTGCCGGGCGCCCTCGGGCCGCAAGGTCGATCCGACGAGAACGACCGCCGCCGCCCACTCCGTCGGCAGGTGCAGTCCGGCCTGCTCCGCCATGGCCCGGTCGAGCCGCGCCGCCTCGGCCGGGTCAGGGCCGGCCCCCCGGAAGCGGGTGAGCGTCACATGCGGCCGGAACCGCTCGCGGGGCAGGTCGATCCCGGCCTCCCGCGCCGCCGCCCGGACGGTCCTGTGCAGGTCATGCAGCCCTTCGGTCGGCGCCACCTCCGCCGCGATCAATTTCGCTGCCCGGCCGCCGAATGGCACGATCCCCGTGACGGCCAGCTCGCAGGCCTCCAGCGACCGGGCCGCCAGCGCCTCGTGCAGCGCCTCCAGCTCCGGCTCCGCCAGGTCGCCGAGAAACGCCAGCGTCAGATGCAGGTTGTCCTCGGGCACCGGACGGCCCGGCAGGCCCGCTTGCAGGCGAAGCAGAGGGCCGAGCAATCCCTCCGGCAGCTCGACGGCGACGAAACTCCTCACCGCGGGACGGCGGTCCGGGCGAAGCCCCGCACCTCAGCTCAGCCAGCGCTTGCGGCGGCGGTAGCTGCGCACGTCGCGGAACGACTTGCGGCCCTCGTCCGAGACGCCGAGGTAGAACTCCTTCACGTCCGGGTTCTCGCGCAGGTCCGCGGCGGGGCCGTCCATCACCACCCGCCCCGATTCCAGGATGAACCCCTGGTGGGCGAAGCGCAGGGCGACATTGGTGTTCTGTTCGGCCAGCAGGAAGGTCACACCCTGCTCCTCGTTCAGACGCTTCACGATCTCGAAGATCTGCTCGACCAGCTGGGGCGCGAGACCCATCGAGGGTTCGTCCAGCAGGATCATCTCGGGCCGGGACATCAGGGCGCGGCCGATGGCGGTCATCTGCTGTTCGCCCCCCGAGGTATAGCCCGCCTGGGACGACCGGCGCTCCTTCAGCCGGGGAAAATAGTCGTAGACCATCTCGAGGTCCGCCTGCACCCCGGCCCGCCCGCCTGTCCGGGTGTAGGCGCCGGTCAGCAGGTTCTCCTCGACGGTCAGATGCTCGAAGCAGTGCCGGCCCTCCATCACCTGCACCACGCCGCGCTTGACCAGTGCCTCGGGTGACAGGTCCTGCACCCGCTCGCCCCGGTAGACGATGGACCCCTTGGTGACTTCCCCCCGCTCGGAATGCAGGAGGTTGGAGATCGCCTTGAGCGTCGTCGTCTTGCCCGCCCCGTTGCCGCCCAGAAGCGCGGTGATGCCCCCCTTGGGAACGGTAAGGGAGACACCCTTCAGCACGAGGATGACGTGATTGTAGATCACCTCGATGTTGTTGACCTCGAGGAGGGTCTCCACCTGCGGCTTCGCGGTATCCAGCATCTCGGCCTCCTCGCGGGCGGGAGCCGGCGCGCGCCGCTCCCCCTTCACTTTGGCAAAAAAACGCAAATTCCCCGGGCGGCCGCATGTGCCGCCGCCCGGGGGTGTCTCGCATCAGTTGCAGCCGGGCTCGATGCCGTTCTCGGCGGCGTAGGCCATGCTGTCCTCTTCCACCAGCGGCTCGATCACGCTGTCGTCCGGCGCGATGTAGTCCGTCAGGGCGACGAACTGGCCGGCATCCGCGTCCCACTGCTGGACGATGCCGAGGCCCGATCCGCCGTGGTCGGCGCAGGAGACCGAGAACACCGGCCCGATGCCGGGGGCGCCCCATTCCTCCATCGTGGCCTCGGTGACCTCAAGGGCCTCCATCCCGTCGCGCATCATCGCCGGGGTGATCTCGGACACGCCGTGGATTTCCTGCGCGGTCTCGATCGCCTCGGCCGCCAGCATCGCGGCGTACATGCCCCGGGTATAAAGCACCGAGCCCACGTGGGAGCCGTCCCCGGCTGCGTTCCCTGCGTCGTGCACGAGGGTCCGGATCTCGTCGAAGACCGGGTAATCGGGGTTGATCCGGTTCATGTTGAGCGACAGGTAGCCGTCCGCGGCGGCGCCGGCGGGGGTCACGTCATGCTCGGCCCCGGCCCACCAGTTGCCGATGAACTGGTCCATCGGGTAGCCGATGTTCGCCGCTTCCTGCACGGCGACCTGGTTCATCACGCCCCAGCCCCACATGATGACGTAGTCGGGCCGCTCGCGCCGGATCTGAAGCCACTGGGACTTCTGCTCCTGCCCGGGGTGATCCACGGCGATCTGGGTCAGATTGAACCCGTGCATCTCGGCCAGCTCTTCCAGCGTGCGGATCGGCTCCTTGCCGTAGGCGGAGTTGTGGTAGACCAGCGCGATGGTCTTGCCCTCGAGGCTGCCGTCGTTCTGGTCGAGCAGGTAGTTGATCGCGACCGAGGCGGCGTCCCAGTAGTTCGCCGGGTAGTTGAAGACGTTCCCGAAGACCGCGCCATTGGCGGCCGAGGTCCGGCCGTAGCCCATGGTGTGAAGCGGGATGCCGTCGGCCTCTGCCTTGGGGATCAGCTGGTAGGTGATGCCGGTCGACAGCGGCTGGTAGACCAGCGCGCCCTCGCCCTTGGTGGATTCGTAGCACTCCACCCCGCGCTCGGTGTCGTAGGCGGTCTCGCATTCGATCAGCCGGATCTCCTCGCCGCCGATGCCGCCGTCGCGGGCGTTCAAGAGGGCGAAGTAATCCTGGTAGCCGTCCGAGAACGGCGTGCCGCCGGCGGCATAGGGGCCGGTCCGGTAGCTGAGGTCCGGGATCACCAGTTCGGCCGCGGCCGGGGCCGCCGCCAGTGTCAGGGCCGCCATGGCGGCCAGTTTCTTCATCGTCATCGGGTGTCTCCTCCCTTGGGTTTTTATCCGATGTTGCGCTCTCGCCGGCCCGCGCCTCCTCAGTGCGGGAACGGCCAGAGCCTCAGTTTCTCCTTCGCCACCCGCCAGAGCTGAGCCAGCCCGTGCGGTTCGGCGACCAGGAACAGGATGATCAGCCCGCCGACGACGACGAGCTGAATGTGCGCCACGATATCCGTCGGCCAGCCCAGCAGGTCCACGCCGATGGCCTTGAGCAGCACAGGCAGCAGGACGAGGAACGCCGCCCCGGCGAAGGACCCGAAGATGCTGCCCAGACCGCCGATGATGATCATGAAGAGGACAAGGAACGACTTCTGGATGCCGAAGGCGCTCCCCACCTCCACCGCGCCGAGGTAGACGGCGAAGAACAGCGCGCCCGAGATCCCGACGAAGAAGGACGACACGGCGAAGGCCGTCAGCTTGGCCTTCAGCGGGTTCACCCCGATGATCTCGGCCGCGATGTCCATGTCGCGGATCGCCATCCACTGCCGGCCCACGGACCCGCGGGTGAGGTTCCGCGCCACGATGGCCGCGATGGTCACGAAGACGAGGCCTGTCTCTTA
>JAMWZF010000134.1 GCA_024304875.1 Paracoccaceae bacterium | reverse complement strand
TCGCGCCGGCCAGCTCTCCCTCGGGCAGCGGATAGGGAACGAATTCGTCGCCGCCCTCGCGCAGAAGCTGGTGCAGCGCGGCGGGGGTCACGTCCTCCGCGATCAGGATGACCTTGATCTCGCGCGCCTTCGCGGCGGCGATGATGTCGGTGATCAGGGCGAGGTTGTCCTCGTCCTCGGTGTCGAGCGCGATGGCGACGAACTGCAGGCCGTCTGCCTCGGGCTGCTCGAGAAAGGCCAGTGCGTCGTCGAAGGCGAGATCGCCCCAGGCTTCGCCGAGGGCGGCCTCCATGTCCTCGATCAGCAGATCGAATACCTGGACGTCGCGGCTGATGGTGCAGGCCGTGATCGGCTGCGGTTCGGGTTGCAAGACGGCGCTACTGCTCATCGCTTTGGTCCTTCACGGGGAGCGGACCGGGGCCGATGCGGCATACCTGTCCCGCGCGGCCGAGGCCCGGACCCGGATTTGTCTCCGGGCACGTTCTCTCATCGAGGGGAAGATCGGGGGGAAACGTGGCCGTATTTGGGCCAAAAGATCGTAATTGTGCGATTTCGCGAACGATCCGTCCAATCCGCGGACGTTGTTGACCGGCGTCCCGGGGGAGGGGACGCCGGCAAAGCCGCGATGTCGCGGGGCCCGGAGGGCCGTTATTCGGTGCCGGTCGCCTGTCCGCCGGCGGTCTCGGTCACCTGCTGGCCGGGCACGGCGGAGGCGACATATTCGCGGAAGATGACCTCGGCATACTTGCCGTTCAGCACCGTGGGATGACTGCTGACGAAGCCCGTCACCTCGGTCACGGTGCGCCGGTTGCGACGCTCGCGGCCCTCGGTCACGACAAGGGGCTGTTCCTCGCCGAAGGAGACCACGGCCTCGAGCCGGCTCCGGCTGATGCCCTGGGTGGAGAGATACTGCACGACCGCCTGGGCCCGGCGCAGGCCGAGGTTGCGGTTGTAGGCCGCGCTGCCGACGAGGTCGGTGTGGCCATAGACCTTGAA
Source organism: Paracoccaceae bacterium (assembly GCA_024304875.1). GTDB lineage: Bacteria > Pseudomonadota > Alphaproteobacteria > Rhodobacterales > Rhodobacteraceae > JAMWZF01. The sequence goes on along the minus strand of JAMWZF010000134.1, from coordinate 6,835 downwards.
GCGCACCTCGGGAAACTGCCGAATCCAGTCGGCCTGCTGCCTCAGGACCGCGCGGGCGGTCTCGTCCAGTGCCGTGGAGTTGAACGGAAAGGTGACCATCGTGTTCACCTCGGCGGCGAAGCGCCGGTTGAGGTTGATGGCGTACCCGGCCTCGCCGCTCATGATCTGGGTGTTGTTCATCGTGGCGTTGCCGAATTCGGCGCTGCTGTCGACGACGGCCCCGGCCTCGCGGTCGAAGTTGTTCAGATCCGGCGGCATCGACGAGCAGCCCGCAAGGAGCGCGGCGGCGACGGCCAGTGCAGAGACGTTGATTTTCATGCCCTCGATCCTTTCATGACCGCGCGGTCGTCCATCAGTCCATCACGTAGCCGTAGGAACCGCTGAAGTCTTGCCGGGCCACTTCGCCCGCGCCTCCGGTGGTGGGGGTGGAGGTGACGCGGCCGAAGAGGAAGAGGTCGCGCTCGGACGGCGGTCGGACCCGGTCGGTCGGCAGGGCCAGCGCCTCGCCCCGGGTCGGGGTCACGAGGTGCGGCGTCACGATGATGACCAGCTCGGTCTGCTGCCGGCTGTATTCGGCCGACCGGAAGAGGGCGCCGAGCACCGGCACGTCGCCCAGCCACGGCACCTGGCCCGAGAGGTCGGTGAAGTCGTCGCTCAGCAGGCCCGCGATGGCAAAGCTCTCGCCGTCGCGCATCTCGACGGTGGTCGAGGTCTCGCGCCGCCGGAAGGCATCGACGGTGAAGCCGCCCTGGGTGAAGCCGTTGGAGGGGTCGATCGAGCTGACGGCGGCCGAAAGCTCGAGGTTGATCACGTCGCCGTCGATCACCCGCGGGATGAAGTTCAGCTCCACGCCGAAGGGCTTGTACTCGATGGTGACGGTGTTGTTGTCCTGGGCGACCGGGATCGGGTACTCGCCGCCGGCAAGAAAGCTCGCCTCCTGTCCGGACAGCGCGGTCAGGTTCGGCTCGGCCAGGGTGCGGACGACGCCCTTGCTTTCAAGGGCTTCGAGGAGGATGCCGACTTCGACCGCGCCTGCGTTGAAGCCGAAGAGGAAGGCGCCGTTGGCATCGGCGCTGGCACCCCCGATGCTGCCGGTGAGGGTCGAGCCCTGGCCGGCTGCGGTGGAGGCGGAGTTGGTGCCCCCCGACAGGCCCAGATCGCCGCCGAGGGTCGAGCCCTGAACCGCGATCGACGAAGAGAGAGACTTCGACACCGAGCGCTGCATCTCTGCGAAGCGGACCTTCAGCATGACCTGCTGGGTTCCGCCGACGCTCATCAGGTTCGATACGCGTTCGGGCGCATAGCGCTGGGCCAGCTCCAGTGCCCGGTCCATGCGGGCGATGGAGGAGACGGTGCCGGACAGGACGATGCCGTCGTTGGCGCTGCGCACCTCGATGTGTTCTCCCGGGAGGACCTGCTGCAGCCGTTCCTTGAATTCCGCAAGATCGGGGGTGACCTGCACCTCGACGTTGGTGATCAGCCGGCCGTCGGCGCCGATCAGCGTCAGGGTGGTGCGGCCCGGCTCCTTGCCGAGGACGTAGATCGACCGGTCGGAGAGGGAGGAGATGTCCGCGATGTTCGGATTGGCGATGGACAGTTCCGCGAAGGGCGTGTCGCTCTCGACCACCACCGCGCGGTTCATCGGAATGTGCAGGGCGCTGGTCGGGGCGCCGCTGACGACCCTGAGCGTCTCCGCCTGTCCTGCAACCGGGCCGGTGGTCAGCGCAATCGTCAGGCCGACAAGGGCCGCCTTTAGAAATCCGTTCTGTGCCATTGTGACCTGCCTCTGTGCCACGGTGATGCGGGTCTTTGGTGCCCGTAATTGACCGGACCCTGCCCGCAATGTCGGTTTTTTGCAAGAATCAATGCGTTGTCAGTGTCTGTTCATGTGGGCAATGCGCAACATGGCCACACGAAAACAGATCGGGGCGCCACGTCAGGGGCGCCCCGATTCGGATGCATCGTCGGATTTGGTCAATTGGTGCAGGGGATCGGGATTTCGACCGTTTCGGCCCCGCGGCGGGTCCGGATCGAGCAGACCTCGGGTTCGCGCTGCTGTTCGACCACCGGCGCCGCGGTGATGCCCAGAAGGGTGCGCTGGTCCATCTCGACGCTCTGCGCCACGGTCTCGTCCTCGGCCCCGACAAGGGCCAGCGACAGCCTTCCGGTCGACTGCGCCTGTGCGAGCGCCGCCACCTGCTGCGGGCTTGCCTCGACCGTGACGGTGCGGGCGACCGCGGCTTCGGAGCGGTCGGCGTTGGCACTCTGATCGACGGCGACGAGTGTCAGACCGGTCTCGATCAGGCGGGTGATGTCCGAGCCGCCGGCGGCTCCGCCCTCCATGCCGGAGAGCCGGCCGGTCCAGTAGACGTCGACCCGGTCGCCGGGACGCAGGAAGCCCGAGACGCCCGACGAGACGTCGACCGAAATGGCGAAGGCACGCATGCCGGGGCTGAGGCGCGAGGTGATTCCGGCCTTCTCGCCGGGCAGCGTGACCTTGGAGGCCAGCACCGGCTCGTTCTGCTCCATCTGGCGGACCACGACGCGAAGTTCGTCCGCGCCGTTCGGGAACAGCTCTTCCTCGGTGCGGAAGACACCCTCGGGAAGGGCGGCCTCGACATAGTTGATCAGTTGCACGTCGTCCGGAGTCAGCTCCTCGCCGTACTCGAGGGCCCGTGTCACGGCATAGACCTGCACGGTGGGCACGATCTGCGCGGCCTTCTGCTGTTCCTGGGCGAGCGCGATCTGCTGCTGCTCGAAGTATCCTTGGGCCATGTGGACGGCGAATCCCGCCAACCCGATCCCGGCCAGGAGTACCAAACCAAAAACTGCTCTCATCTCATCGTCCTTTCAGCCGACCTCCACGGGTCGTTGCCCGGGGTTGGCGCACAGTCATGCCGGCCGAATACGGCCATTTGATGACCCGTATGGGGTCATCAGTTGAAGGACATGATCGTCTGGCTGGACAGATGCGCGCCGAGGCCGTCCGACTTGTCCGTCGCGCCGTTGGCGACGAGCAGCATCAACGCAAGGCCGAGGCCGATGATCGAGGCGGTCAGGACCACCCAATCCACGGTGATCGCTCCGTCCTCGTCTTTTCTGAACCGGTCGATAGACCGTCCGATGTGGTGTTTCATTTCAGTGCTCCGCCTAGGCTGTTCCGGGTCCAGTCGCGCCGCACCGCTTGTGCAAGGACGACACTTGACCTGTTTGTGAGCTGAGATTGTGGCGCTTTCGCGGAAGGTCTGCGCCCAATTCGGGCGCATGGTACGGTTTCTTCGGGCCGATCCCTTCATGTTCGACGGCCGAAAACGAGAACGGGCCGCGCATCGCTGCGCGGCCCGTTGTGCCTGGTCCCGGGGGACCTGAACCTTTAGTTGAAGGTCACGAGGCTCTGGTTGGAGAGCTGCGAGCTCACCTTGGAGCCGAGGGCGGTGGTGCCGTTGCCGACGGAGGTCAGGACGGCGATGCCCAGGCCCACGATGGCGGCGGTCAGAACGACCCAGTCGACGGTCACGGCGCCGTCTTCGTCGGCGCGGAAGGTCTTGATGAAGTTCAGCATATGTTATCCCTCCTCAGGGGTATCTCAGGTTGTCAGGTCCCGTCCGGATCACGTCGGGCCGGCCTCTCAATGGCCCGATCCCCGTCTTGGATGAGCAGATATGGCCCCCTGAATGGGGCGAGATTACGACTGCATTCGTGCAATTTTGCATCGTCGGGTTTCTCTAGGTAAATCAAGCTTAACTAATTGAAATGAAACAAAACAATTTAGCGTCCTCGCTCCGGGAACGCGCCGGGGGCGTGGCCTTGGAGCCGCAAGCCGCGGCCATTTCCGACCCCGGCGGGCCAAGGCTATGGCCCGGTTAACCGAATTTTGCGAAGCTTCCCGCAAAAGGCGATCAGGCCGAGCGAGGCAGCAGCAGTGTTCACAGAGTTCCCGAAACGAGGGGCCCTTGCCCTTGCCGTCTGCGCGGGTATCGCGGTCCCCGCCGCGCCGGTCCTGGCCGAGGGCAGCCGCCTGCAGCCCGACTTCACCTTTCGCCGTGTGACGGCGCCGCCCGCCGGCTCCGCCCCGCGGATCACGGTGCAGGCCTCGTCCTCGCCCTGGCGCCAGCCGCCGCCCTCCGCGCCCTCGGCGGAGGAGGAGGCGGGGACCCGGGCCTCTGCCGCGCTCCCGGCGCCGCGGTCGCCCGGCTCGGCCTATGCCTGGTTCTGGGACATCGTCCCGGCCGACCTTGCCGCCACCGGCCCCGGCCGGCTGGACCAGGGGCTGCGCGCCCTGCAGAACGGACCCGGAGGTGCCAGCGTCGCGGCCCCGCGGCTGGACACCATGCGCCGCATCGCCGACACCCACGGGCGCGACATCCTGATGGCCACCATCGGGACCGAGGTCTCTCCCGCCCTCGTCCTTGCCGTCATCTCGATCGAAAGCGCCGGCCGGACCGAGGCGCTGTCGAGCGCCGGCGCCCAGGGCCTGATGCAGCTGATGCCCGCCACGGCCGAGCGGTTCGGCGTCGCGGACCGCACCGTCGCGGCCGACAACATCAAGGGCGGGACGGCCTACCTGCACTGGCTTCTGGACCACTTCCAGGGTGACCCGATCCTTGCTCTCGCCGCTTACAACGCCGGCGAGGGGGCCGTGCGGGACAATGGCGGCGTGCCCGACTACGCCGAAACCCGGGATTACGTCCCCAAGGTCCTCGCAGCCTGGAACGTCGCCCGCGGCCTGTGCCAGACGCCGCCACTGCTGGTCAGCGACGGCTGCGTCTTCAACACCGGGGGCAGCTGATGGCCGATGGAAGCGCCGTGACCACCGCCCGCCCCCTTGTCCTCGACGCCGACGGCACGCTCCTGCGCACCGACATGCTGCTGGAGTGCTTCTGGGCCGGCCTCGGCCGCGCGCCGATTGCGACGCTGACCGCCTGCGCCATGCACCTGACCGATCGCGCTGCGCTCAAGGCCGAGTTGGCCCGGATCGCCCCCCTGCGGACCGACCTGCTGCCGGTGGAGCCCGAAGTGGTCGCCCTGGCCGACCGGGCCCGCGCCGAGGGGCGCGAGGTGGCGCTGGCCTCGGCCTCGGACATCTCGCTCGTCGGGCCGCTGGCCGAGCATCATGGGCTCTCCCGCGTTTTCGCCTCCGACGGCCGGCGCAACCTCAAGGGCGCCGCCAAGGCCGAGGCGCTTGTGCAGGCCTATGGCGAGGGCGGCTTCGACTACGCCGGCAACGACAGCTCGGACCTCAGGATCTGGAGCCGCGGGGCAGGGGCCATCGTCGTCGGGTCCGCCGGCGGCGCGGCGTCGAAGCTGTCGGGCCACGACGTCACCCGGATCCGGGGCGGCTGGGCCCTGCGCGACCTGGTCCGCGCCCTGCGCCCGCACCAGTGGGTCAAGAACGTCCTTCTGGTCCTGCCGATGATCGCGGCGCATGATTTCACCCTGTCGACCCTGATGCTGGTGCTCTTCGGCATCGCGGCCTTCTCGGCCGCCGCCTCCTGCATCTACCTCGTCAACGATCTCCTGGACCTCGAGGCGGACCGGCTGCACCCGACCAAGTGCCGTCGGCCCTTCGCCAGCGGCGCGGTGCCGATCGGGGTCGGCATGACGGCGACGGTCGCGCTGGGCGCCATCGCCCTCGGCCTCGGCGCGGTGCTCTCGCCGGCCTTCCTGCTGGTGGTGGCCGTCTACATGACCCTCAGCCTCGCCTATTCGCTGAGGCTCAAGCGGATGCGTTGGATCGACATCGCCACCCTGGCGACGCTCTACACCCTGCGCGTCGTCGCCGGCGCGGCGGCGAGCGGGGTTGATGCCTCGGTCTTCATGCTGATCTTCATCTTCCCGATCTTCATCACCCTCGGCTGCGTCAAGCGCCTGACGGAGCTGACCCTCGCCACCGGCGACGAGAGGCTGCCGGGCCGCGGCTACGGCCGCCCCGACCGACCGGACCTGCTGAACATGGCCCTGCTCGGCACCGTGGGTGCGCTGGTGATCTTCTTCCTCTACAGCTTTTCCGATCAGGCGCTGGCGCTCTACCCGGACCAGTGGATCATGTGGATCGCGCTCATCCCCATCTGCTGGTGGCTGATGCGGATGGTGCGGCTCGGCTGGTACGGCAAGCAGGACTACGACCCGATCGTCTTCGCGCTCAAGGACAAGCGGGGGGTCGGGCTGCTCCTCATCACCCTGTCGCTGATGTTCTACGCCGCCGGCCTCTGGGAGGAGTGGTTCACCCGGCTCGGCCTGATGTGACGGCGGCGCCCGGCCGGGGCCGGGCGCTGGTCCTCACGATTTCGGACCCTTGCGACGGGGGCGGTCGTCGCCCCCCTTGCCCTTGAAGCCGCCGCCGGCGGGCCTGGCGCCCGGCGGGGTGAACCGCTTGGAGGTGTCCGAGGCATTGGCCGCGGGCGGCTTGCCCGGACCCTTGCCCTTGCCCGGTGCGCCGAAGGGCTTTCCACCGGGTTTGCCACCGGGCTTGGCATAGGGTTTCCCGCTCGGTTTACCCCCCGGTTTGCCCCCTTGGGGTTTGTCCCCATGCGGCTTGCCGCCCGGCTTTGCATCCCGCGGCTTGTCGGCCCGGGGCTTGCCGCCGGGTTTCCCGTCCCGCGGCTTGTCGCCCCAGGACTTGCCGCCGGGTTTTCCGTCCCGCGGCTTGTCGCCGTAAGCCATCGCGCCGGGTTTGGCGGCGTAGGACTTGCCCTTTGGCTTGCCGCCCTCCGGACGCGGGACCTCGGCCTTGTCGCCCTTCGACTTCCAGTCCGGTGCCTTCTCCCGGCGCTTCTTCGGCGCGGGAGCCTCCGGCGCCTCGGCCTGCGGGGCCGGGTCGGCAGGCGCCTCGACC
>JAMWZF010000133.1 GCA_024304875.1 Paracoccaceae bacterium | reverse complement strand
GGTGGAGGCCTATCTGGCCTGTGCGCCGGGCGCGGTCGCGGCGGCCAAGGCCCTGGCGCTGCGAGACGCCCCGGACGACGAGAGGATCGCCGCAAGCGTCGAGGCCCTGATCGCGCGGTGGGAGGGGCAGGAGGCCGCCGAGGGCACCGCCGCCTTCTTTGCCCGCCGCCCGCCGCCCTGGTCTGTCGGCTGAGGCGCCTGGTTCAGGACGGGCGCCGCCCGGAGGCAGGCAGCCGGACCATTGGCAACCCGTCCCGCGCGCGGGTCACGGCAGCGGAGCGCAGGGCAGTCTCGCACCGGGCCCGTCGTTCACGGCCTGTCACCGCCGGATCGGGCCGCCGGCCTCGCGCCTTTGCGGCGTGACGGACCCGGCGCCGTCCAGCATGACCTTGGACACGTGCGACAGGGTGTCGGTCCAGGCCGCCTCGCAGGCGGGCGTGAAGGCGGGGCCAAGCCAGGCGCGCAGGGTTTCGATCATCGTCGCTGACACCAGATCGTAGTCATCCGCCCCGATGTGAAGGTGGGCGTGCCGCGCTCCGAGTCGATGCAGCTCCTCGCGCATCGCGGTCGGGGCGGCCAGATGCGAGATCAGGGTCGAGAGCGTCTCGACCAGTTTGCGGATTTGCGGCGCCAGTTCGGGCGGAAACCTGGTTCGCAGGTGTGGCGCGGCCTCGAACAGCCGGTGGTAGAAGTCGGCGCCGAAGACCACCGCCCGCGGGGCGATGGCATCGAAATTCTCTCGAATGAGACGGCGCGCGCCCGGCTCCATCTGCGATCTCCTGACCGGTTCGGGCGGCATGAGACCACGAGGACCTTGCGATCGGGTAAACCGTGCCGGCCGGCGTCTCCGGTTGACCGCCGCGGCGACGCGGCGTAGACCCGGAACCGTCGAAAAGGGGACCCGTCATGGAAGAGTTTCTGCGCAACTACCTGCCCATCGTCGTGTTCCTCGGGCTGGCGCTGGCGATCTGCCTCGTCTTCATCCTTGCCGCTGCCGTGATCGCGGTGCGCAACCCGGACCCCGAGAAGGTCTCGGCCTACGAATGTGGCTTCAACGCCTTCGACGACGCCCGGATGAAGTTCGACGTTCGGTTCTACCTCGTCTCGATCCTCTTCATCATCTTCGACCTCGAAATCGCCTTCCTGTTCCCTTGGGGCGTCGCCTTCCCGGGGCTGAGCGACCTGGCCTTCTGGTCGATGATGGTCTTCCTCGGCGTGCTGACGATCGGCTTCGCCTACGAATGGAAGAAAGGCGCGCTCGACTGGGAATGACTCAGTCCGCGCCGTAGGCCGCGAGGAACACCCGAACCGCCTCGTCCACATGTGCCGCGATGGCTTCGGCCGTGTGTGCATGCGGCGCCCCCAGCAGCATCGCCTCGCTCGTCGGCCCGCCCATCAGCAGCCAGTTGAACACCCCCGCCGCCCGCTCCGGCTCGGGGGCGGCCAGGCGTCCCTCGGCGTGGAGCCGGGCAAAGACCCGTCCGAGGTGGGCGATCGAGGCGCCGGGACCCGCCGCCCAGACCTGCGCACCGACGTCCGGAAACCGCGCCGCCTCGGCGATGGCGAGCCGGCGCAGGCGCATCAGGTGGGGGTTCGCGGCGGTCTCGAACTGGGCGAGGCCGTAGCGGCGCAGGAACCCGGCCAGGTCGTCGCCCGATCCGGGAAAGGGCGCCCGGCCGTCCCGGGCGGCGATGGCGGCGCCGGTCATGGCGGCGCTCATCGCCTCGAAGAGGGCCTCCTTGGAGCCGAAGTGCGCATAGACCGTCTGCTTGGAGACCTTTGCCGCGGCAGCGATGGCGTCCATGCTGGCCGCGCCGTAGCCCTCGGCGAGGAAGACCTCCTGCGCCGCCGAGAGGATGCGGTCCTGCATCCTGCGGGCACGGGGGGTCGGGGCAGGGGCGGCGTCTGACATGGTATCGGCTGTAGCACGCGCGGGTTGACTAATCAAACTGGACCGTCCAGTCTAATTACCTGTACCGGGGAGAATTGCCATGTCGACCACCCACCTGTCCTGCCGCTGCGGCGCCTGCCGGTTCAAGGTTGAGGGTGCGCCGATTCTGACGGTGGACTGTCAATGCACCTCCTGCCGTCGCGCGGCCGACCGGATCGCGGCGCTGCCGGGCGGGGCGGACGACCGTGCCGCGACCGGCGGCCTGCCCTACGCCCTGTTCCGCAAGGACCGCGTGACGGCGACGGGGGAGGGCTGGGCCGAGATGCGCCTGACCGCCAAGAGCCCGACGCGCCGGGTGATCGCCACCTGCTGCAACACCTTCATGGCCCTCGATTTCAGCAAGGGCCACTGGCTGTCGGTCCCGACCGCCCGCTGGCCCGACGGGCAGGCCCCGGCGCCCGAGCTGCGGACCATGTGCAAGGACCGGACCGACCCCGCGCCGCTGCCGGACGACATCCCGAATCCCGGGACCCATACCGCCGCCTTCATGGTCCGGCTCGTGGCCGCCTGGGCGAAGATGGGGTTCCGGTCTCCCAAGATCCTGCCCGATCTGCCTGCCGTGAAGGAGCCCGACCATGTCTGACGAGACCATCGAAGTCCTCACCCGGGAGGGCACCCCGTGGCGGGTCAACAAGGCCAAGTTCGAGCACATGCAGGCGGCCCTCATGGCCGTCTTGCCCGACGCGCCGCCGGGGATCACCGTGGCCGAGGCGAAGGCGGCGCTGCTGCCGAGGCTCGATCCCGCCCTGTTTCCGGGCGGCGGAAAGGCCGGCTGGTGGATCAAGGCGGTCCAGCTCGACCACGAGGCGCGGGGCCTGATCGCACGGGCGGACAAACCGCCCGTGCGGCTCTATCGGACCTGATCGTCAGCCGATGATCCCGCGTGTGCGGCCCGCGCTGTCCAGCCAGACCAGCGCCGCGGCGACAGCGACCACGACGGTGAGCACGATGACCTGCGCTGCGCCAAGGGTGGCGAAGACGCCCTTGAACAGGTCCCCGAGCCACAGCGCGACGTAGCCGGCCAACGAGACCAGCAGCGCGATCCGCGCCCATCCGGCTCGCATCAGGAGGCCGATGCAGCCCAGGGTGCCGCCGAAGACCCCGAAGGCGAAGGCGGCGTCCATCCAGGCCGGGACGGCGGCCATGATCGCGGCCTGCTCGGCGCTCATGCCCGCGGCCTCGAAGTCGGCCAAGCTGCCGCCGACGGTGTTCAGGTACTGGTAGATCCCGAAGACCGACCAGGCGAGGCCGAGGCCGGCCGCGATGAAGAACCAGGCCGGGGTGCGGCTTTGGGTCAGGTCCATGGGGTGTCTCCTTGGGACACTGGCGGCCGGCCGGGGTTGCGGCGGACCGCGCGATTCTATAATGATAGTGATTGCTATCATAAACGGGAGTGACCCTTGGTCAAGATCTCGAAGGAGGCGGCGGCGCGCAACCGCGAGGCGCTCGTGGCCGCGGCCGACCGGCTCCTGCGCGAGAACGGCTACGAGGGGCTGAAGACGGCTGCCGCGGCGCGGGCGGCGGGGCTGACCGAAGGGGCACTGTTCCGCCACTTCCCGGGCAAGGAGGCGCTGGCGGCGGCTGCGGTCGAGGCGGGGTTCGCGCCCGTGCTGGCCCTGCTGGACGACATTCCCGAAGAGGCCGGCCCGGCGGCCTACATCGCGGCCTACCTCGCCCCCGACCATCGCGACCATTTCCCCTGGGGCTGCCCGGTCGGCGCCCTCGGGGCCGAGGCGCATCGCCTGCCGGCCCCGGTCGCCGCGGCCTTCGCCGAGGGGCTGGAGCGGAACATGAGCGCCCTGGCGCGGCTGACCGGCGACCGGGGGCGGGCGGCGCAGATCCTCTCGGCCCTTGCGGGCGGCATCGCCATTGCGCGGGCCCTGCGCGCAGCCGGGGACCGGGCAGGGGCGGACGCCCATCTGGCAACGGTTCGGGACGGCCTTCTCGCACTCCCGCAGGCGTGACGCCCGCGCCAAAGCGGCGCGTTGACCATCCCCGGCCAACCCCGTAGGGAAGGGGCAACGCCACATCCGGGAGCGCGCAACCGATGAGTGTCAGCACATCCGCCAACACCGCGGGCGGCGACAAGGAATACGCCGTCCAGACCCTGAACCGGGACCTGCAGGACAAGGGGTTCCTGCTCACCTCCGCAGAGGACATCATCAACTGGGCGCGCACCGGCTCGCTGCACTGGATGACCTTCGGCCTCGCCTGCTGCGCGGTCGAGATGATGCACACCTCGATGCCCCGCTACGACGCCGAACGCTTCGGCATCGCGCCGCGGGCCTCGCCGCGCCAGTCCGACGTGATGATCGTGGCCGGCACCCTCACGAACAAGATGGCCCCCGCGCTCCGCAAGGTCTACGACCAGATGCCCGAGCCGCGGTACGTCATCTCCATGGGCTCCTGCGCCAACGGCGGCGGGTACTACCACTACAGCTATTCCGTCGTGCGCGGCTGCGACCGGGTCGTGCCGGTCGACATCTACGTCCCCGGCTGCCCGCCGACGGCCGAGGCGCTGCTCTACGGGCTGCTTCAATTGCAGCGCAAGATCCGCCGGACCGGCACCATCGAAAGGTAACCGCAATGGCCGACGCGATGAACGAGCTTGGCGCCTACATCGAGGCGAAGCGCACCGACTGCGTCCTGTCCTGGTCGGTGAACGACCTTGGCGAGCTGACGATGGAGGTGGCGCTGTCCAACCTCCCCGGCCTCGTCGACTGGATGCGCACCGACCGGACCTGCCAGTTCTCGACCCTCATCGACATCACCGCCGTCGACCACCCCGGCCGTGCCAAGCGGTTCGACGTGGTCTACCACTTCCTGTCGATGTACCAGAACCACCGGATCCGCCTGCGGGCGCAGGTCCGCGAGGAGGACATGATCCCCTCGATCACCGACAGCCACCCCAGCGCCAACTGGTTCGAGCGCGAGGTCTACGACATGTTCGGCCTGCTGTTCTCGGGCCACCCGGACCTGCGCCGGCTGCTGACGGACTACGGCTTCCGCGGCCACCCGCTGCGCAAGGACTTCCCGACCACCGGCTACACCGAGGTGCGCTACGACGACGAGCTCAAGCGCGTGGTCTACGAGCCGGTCAAGCTGACCCAGGAATACCGGCAGTTCGATTTCCTCTCCCCGTGGGAGGGGGCGAAATACGTCCTTCCCGGTGACGAGAAGGCCGCAGACAAGGCGGAGGCGAAATGATGGACGGCACCGACAAGGTCACCCGAGGCTTCGCCGACGCCGAGACCACCGAACAGTCGATCCGCAACTTCACCATCAACTTCGGGCCCCAGCACCCGGCGGCCCACGGCGTTCTGCGCCTGGTGATGGAGCTGGACGGCGAGATCGTGGAGCGCTGCGATCCGCACATCGGCCTGCTGCACCGCGGTACCGAAAAGCTGATGGAAAGCCGGACCTACCTGCAGAACCTGCCCTACTTCGACCGGCTGGACTACGTCGGCACGATGAACCAGGAACACGCCTGGTGCCTCGCCATCGAGAAGCTGACCGGCACCGCCGTGCCCCGCCGGGCGCAGATCATCCGGGTCCTCTACTGCGAGATCGGGCGCATCCTGAACCACCTGCTCAACGTGACCACGCAGGCGATGGACGTGGGCGCCCTGACGCCGCCGCTCTGGGGCTTCGAGGAACGCGAGAGCCTGATGATCTTCTACGAGCGGGCCTGCGGCGCGCGCCTGCACGCGGCCTATTTCCGGCCCGGCGGCGTCCACCAGGACCTGCCCGAGAAGCTGATCGACGACATCGACGCCTGGGCGGACAAGTTCCCGAAACGGCTCGACGACATCGACGAGCTGCTGACCGAGAACCGGATCTTCAAGCAGCGCAACGTCGACATCGGCATCGTGACCGAACAGGACATCCAGGACTGGGCCTTCTCGGGCGTGATGGTCCGCGGCTCGGGCCTCGCCTGGGACCTGCGCCGGGCGCAGCCCTACGAATGCTACGACGAGTTCGATTTCCAGATCCCCGTCGGCAAGAACGGCGACTGCTACGACCGCTACCTCGTCCGCATGGAGGAGATGCGCCAGTCCACCAAGATCATCCGCAAGGCCTGCGCCATGCTGAAGATGGACGAGAACAAGGGCGACGTGATGACGAGGGGCAAGCTGTCGCCGCCGAAGCGGAACGACATGAAGACCTCGATGGAAGCCCTGATCCATCACTTCAAGCTCTATACCGAGGGCTTCCACGTCCCCGAGGGCGAGGTCTATGCCGCCGTCGAGGCGCCCAAGGGCGAATTCGGCGTCTACCTCGTCTCGGACGGAACGAACAAACCCTACCGGGCCAAGATCCGCGCGCCGGGCTACGCGCACCTGCAGGCGATGGACCACCTCTGCAAGGGGCACATGCTGGCCGACGCCTCGGCCGTGCTGGGATCCCTCGACGTGGTGTTCGGAGAGATCGACCGGTGATCGCCCTGTCCGGAATCGGCCTCTTCGTCGCCCTGATCGGACCGACGCACCTTCTTCCGCTTGCCCTAACCGCCGCGCCGCTCGCGGCCGTCACTTTGGGAGCCATGACATGACCCGCACCCTTGCCGCCCTTCTGACCCTGACCGCCGCACCGGCGCTGGCGCAGGACCTCTCGGCCGAGGCCGTGACCCTTGCCGCCGCGATCGAGCAGGCGGGCTGCGTGGTGGACAACGAGAACGGCAACCGGCTGGTGGAGCGGACCGGCCTGACCGAGGCCGAGGTCTATGCGACCGTGGCCGAGCTTTACCAGGCCGGCCTGCTCAAGATGGAAGAGAACGGCACCGCGCGGCTTTACACCGCCAGCTGCCAGTAAGGAGACAGGGCCGATGCTGCGCCGCCTGCACCATGACCAGCCCGAGGGCTTCGCGTTCACCCCCGAGAACCAGAAATGGGCCGAGGGGCAGATCACCAAGTATCCCGAGGGCCGTCAGGCCTCGGCGATTATTCCGCTGCTCTGGCGCGCGCAGGAGCAGGAAGGCTGGCTCTCCCGCCCGGCCATCGAATACGTCTGCGACATGCTCGGCCTCGCCCACATCCGGGGGCTGGAGGTCGCGACCTTCTATTTCATGTTCCAGCTGCAGCCCGTCGGCAGCGTGGCGCATATCCAGGTCTGCGGCACCACCTCCTGCATGATCTGCGGCGCCGAGGACCTGATCGCCGTCTGCAAGAAGAAGATCGCCCCGAAGGCGCACCAGCTGTCCGCCGACGGCAAGTTCTCGTGGGAGGAGGTCGAATGCCTCGGCGCCTGCGCCAACGCGCCCATGGCCCAGATCGGCAAGGACTACTACGAGGACCTGACCGAAGAGCGCCTGGCCGAGATCATCGACGAATTCGCCGCCGGCAAGGTGCCGACCCCGGGGCCGCAGAACGGGCGTTTCACCTCCGAGCCGGCGGGCGGGCTGACCAGCCTGACGGAATACGCCGAGAACCGACAGGAGCATAACGCCTCGGTCGCTCTCGCCGTCAAGCTGGGCGACACGGTCAAGAAGATCGACGGCACCGAGGTTCCGATCCTGACCCCCTGGGTGGACAAGGGCGCGGGGCACTCCCCCGGCGCCGCGGCCAATGCCACCGGTGCGCCGCGGCCGAAGCCTGCACATGCCGCCAAGGCCGAGGCCGAGAAGGCCAAGACGGGCGCGGCCAAGACCACCGCCGCCGCCAGCACCGCCGAGCCGACAGCCGACGAGGAGTCGGGCGGCGCCCGCGCTCCCGAAGGCGTGAAGGACACCGATACCGCCGAACACGAGAAGGTCGCCGACCAGACGGCGCCCAAGTCGCCGGAGGCCAGGGCGCACGAGCACGAGGGCAAGACCGACCCCGAGAAGGACGAGACCGCCAAGGGCGCCGCCGGGGACAACGGCACCGCCGAGGCCAAGGGTGACGTCCCCGCCGACAGCGGCGATGCGGCGGATGGCGACGACGACAGCGGCTC
>JAMWZF010000132.1 GCA_024304875.1 Paracoccaceae bacterium | reverse complement strand
CGTCAGCGCGGCGCCGGTCAGGTCCGGAAGGAAGCAGCCGTAACGAGCCCCGCTTGGGTCGTTGTCCAGCCTCTCACCTGCCCGCCCCGGGCATCTTTGGAAACGGAGGACCATTCATGAAGAATGTCGCATCCCTCCGGACCGCGGACTAACCACCGCCGGTCCAGCCAAGCGCCCCGCCGGCCCCAAAGCCGGTCCCGTTTCGCTGTTTTCCGAAAGACAAACCATTGACAGAATTGACACTTTCCGATCTCGGCTGGTCGGACCACTTCGCCCGCCAGCTGGACGGGTCATCCCCCGACATGCCCGCCCGGATCGCCGCCATCCATCGGACAAGGGCCGAACTGCTCTCTCCCGAGGGGCCGCTGACCGTCCTGCCAGGTCTTCCGGCGTCCGACCTCGCCGCCGGCGACTGGGTCTGCCATGACGGCGCCCGGATCACCCGGCGGCTGGACCCCACCACCGAGATCGCCCGCCGCGGCGCGGGAGAGACCGCCAGCCGCCAGCTCGTCGCCGCCAACGTGGACACCCTCGGCATCGTCACAAGCTGCAACGCCGACTTCAACGTCGCGCGGCTGGAACGCTACCTCGCCATCGCCAGCGCGGCGAGGTGCCTGCCGCTGATCGTGCTGACCAAGTCCGACATCGCCGAGGACGCCCGCGCCTTCCTGCGGCAGGCCGAGGCGATCTCTCCCCTTGCCATGGCAATGACCCTCGACGCCCGCGATCCCGAGGAGGCGGACCGCCTCTCGCCCTGGTGCGGGGCCGGGCAGACCCTGGCGCTCGTCGGCTCCTCGGGCGTGGGCAAGACCACGCTGCAGAACCACCTGACCGGCACTGCCGAGGCGACCCTCGGCATCCGCGAGGACGACGCCAAGGGCCGGCACACCACGACCTACCGCGCCCTGCGCCGGACGCTGGCCGGGGGCTGGCTGATCGACACGCCGGGGATGCGCGAACTCGGCATGGCCGACGTGGGCGAGGGCATCGACGCCGTCTTCTCCGACATCTCGGATCTTGTCGGCCAGTGCCGGTTCCGGGACTGCGCCCACGAGACCGAACCCGGATGCGCCGTCCTGGCCGCCATCGAGGCCGGCACCCTCGACGAGGACCGCGTGCTGCGCTGGCGCAAGTTGCAGCGCGAGGACGCGCACAATTCGCGCTCCATCGCCGAGAGCCGGGCCCGCGGCAGGGCCCTGAACAAGGTCTATGCCGAGGGCCGCGCCCGCAGCCGGTCGAAACGCGGGAAGTAGCCGCCGACACACCTTGCGCCGGGGCCATCCGCCGATAGGGTGGCCCCATGAAAGCGGACGTGGTCATCATCGGCGGCGGGATCATCGGCGCCTCCATCGCCTGGTGGACGGCGCGCAATCCCGATTTCACCGGCAGGATCATGGTGATCGAGAAGGACCCGACTTACGAGTTCGCGGCCACCACCCACACCAATTCCTGCATCCGCCAGCAGTTCGGCACCGAGACGAACATCGCCATGTCCCGGTTCGGCGCCGAGTTCATCCGCAACTTCCACGACTACGTGGATGACCTCTACGCCCCCGACATTCCCTTCAAGAGCTTCGGCTACCTCTACCTCGCCGACACGCCCGAATTCGCCGCCTCCCTCAAGGCCGCGCAGAAGAAACAGGCGGCGCTCGGCGCCGGCACCCGGATAATGACGCCCGAGGAGATCGCCGCCGAATGGCCGTTCTACGACCTGGAGGGGATCCGGCTGGGCTCTCACAACCCGGTGGACGAGGGGTATTTCGACGGCGCCACGGTCTTCGACTGGATGAAGCGGGACGGCAAGTCGCGGCGGGTCGAATACGTCCAGGCCACCTGCATCGCGCTCCGCCGCCGGGGCCGGACCCTGACCGGCGTCCTGCTGGACACCGGCGAAGAGATCGAGTGCGGATACGTCGTCAACGCCGCCGGCACCCGCGCGAACGAGGTGATGGGCTATGCCGAGCTGTCGCTGCCGGTGGAGCCGCGCAAGCGCTTCACCTTCGTCTTCGACGCCGCCGAGCCGCTGGAAAAGACCCTGCCGCTGACCATCGACCCCTCGGGCGTGCACGTCCGGCAGGACGGAGCGCATTACATGGCCGGCTGCCCGCCGGTGGTGGACGGGGCGGTCGACCCGGACGACTTCGAGATGGACCACACCATCTTCGAGGAAAAGGTCTGGCCCGCCCTCGCCGCCCGCATCCCGGCCTTCGAACGGATCAAGGTGATGAACAGCTGGGTCGGGCACTACGACTACAACACCCTCGACCAGAATGCCGTCCTCGGCTTTCACGCCGAGATGGAGAACCTCATCCTCGCCAACGGCTTCTCGGGCCATGGCCTGCAACACGCCCCCGCCGTGGGCCGAGGGCTGTCCGAGCTCATCATCTACGGCCATTACCGGTCGATGAACCTGACCGAGCTCGGCCACGGGCGGGTGCTGAACGACCAGCCGCTGATCGAGCGGGCGGTGATCTGACAACTGACGTAGAAGGAGTGCAGGTATGCTGCGCAAGATCGTCCTCACCGGCGCGGCCGGCTTCATCGGCTCCCGCCTGCGCGGGCCTCTTTCGGCGATGGCCGAAGAGCTGGTGTCCACCGACATCACCGAAGCCCCGGCGGAGACCAACGGCAACGAAACCTGGGTCACTGCCGACCTCGCCGAGATGGACCAGATCGCGCCGCTGATGGACGGGGTCGAGATGGTGGTGCACCTCGGGGCCCGCGTGGACGAGGCTCCCTTCCCCGAACTCCTCGGCCCCAACTACGTCGGCGCCTACAACATCTGGGAGAGCGCCTACCAGGCCGGCGCCCGCCGCATCGTCTACGCCTCCTCGATCCACGCGGTCGGCATGTGCGACACGAACGCCGGCATCGGCGTGGATGAACCCCACCGGCCCGACACCTTCTACGGCCTCGCCAAATGCTTCGCCGAGGACCTCGGGAGGATGTACTGGGAAAAGCGGGGCCTCGAGTCGGTCCACCTGCGCATCCTGTCCTGCACCGAAGAACCGCAGAACCTGCGCGCCCTGACGACCTGGCTCAGCCCCCGCGACTGCGTCCACCTCGTCGAACGCGCGATCCTCACCCCCACCGTCGGCTTTACCGTGGCCTACGGCGTCTCGGCCAACGACCGCGCGCCGGTGCTGAACGACAAGGTTCCCTTCCTCGGCTACCGCCCGCAGGACAACGCCGAGGACTGGGCAAAGGCGCTGATGGCGAAAACGCCCCGGGTCGATGCGCAGAATCTCGGCTACTCCAAGCTGGGCGG
Source organism: Paracoccaceae bacterium (assembly GCA_024304875.1). GTDB lineage: Bacteria > Pseudomonadota > Alphaproteobacteria > Rhodobacterales > Rhodobacteraceae > JAMWZF01. The sequence goes on along the minus strand of JAMWZF010000132.1, from coordinate 4,621 downwards.
CCCCTTCGCCGTCGTCGACCTCGGCGAAAGCGGCGTCGAGGGCATCCGCAAGATGACCGAGAACGAGGGCTGACGGGGGACGGTGGGCCCGGACCCACAGGGCCATCGCGCCCGCCCCAGGGGTCGGATCCGATCGGAACCGTCGAGGGGGCGCCGCCCCCGCCTTCGGCCCCCCGAGGTATTTGTGGCGAAAAGAGGCGGCAGGACGCGCCCTTCATTCTCTTTTCGCTGCCAAATACCTCGGGGTCTGGGGCAGCGCCCCAGTCCGACCTCTCCGCCATGCACACCGGACCGGGCTTCGCGCCCGTAAGGTGGGTCCGGACCTGCCCGCGTCACTCGATCTCAGAAGTCGACGACAAAGCGCGCGCCGCCGGTGCTCTGGTCCAGCCGGATCGTGGCGCCATGGGCCTCAAGCATCCGGCGCACGATGGGCAGCCCCATGCCGGTGCCGCCGCCCTCGCGCCGGGTGGTGAAGAAGGGATCGAAGATGCGCTCGGCATTTCCCGGAGAGATGCCCGGTCCGTCGTCCGAGACCTGAAGCCGTTCGGGCGTGGCGCGCAGGCGGACCTCGCCCGCGCCGTGATCGGCCGCGTTGCCGACGAGGTGCCCCAGGACAAGCCGCAGACCGTCGGGGCCGAGGGGCACTTCGGCATCCTGCTCCACCATCAGCGCCAGGTCGGGATAGTCGTGGACCAGTTCGGCAACAATGGGGGCGAGGCGCGATGACCCGGCGGCGAAGGGCTCCTGCGCCCGCGCGAGCGCCCGCTGGGCATCCAGCAGCATCGTCATCCGTTCGGCCGCGCCGTCGATCCGGGCCAGCAGGCGGGCGCGCTCCCCGGGGCCGAGGTCGTCGGTGTCGAGCAGTTCGGCCGCGCCGCGCAGCACCGTGAGAGGCGACTTCAGTTCGTGGGTGACGTGGTCGGCGTAGGACCGCAGCACCGCCTCGCGCCCCTGAAGCACCCGGCCCATGTCGAGGATCGCCTGCCCCATCTCGCCTATCTCGCGGGTGCCGTAGTGGGTCAGGGGCGAAAGCGCGCCCTCGTCCCCGGCCTTGATCCGCTCGGCCCGGGACGCCAGCGCGGTGATCGGCCGGAGCAGGATGCGCCACAGGACATAGCCCACCAGCGCCGTGGCGATCAGGACCACCGCCGTGACCAGGGCCGTTGCCGGACCGCAGGGCGCACCGGGCCCGCAAAGCGCGTCGACCGCGAAGATGCCGAACAGCGGCAGGCAGAGCACGGCGGCCAAGGTGCAGCCGAGGATCAGCCCCAGCCCCGGCCGCCATTTGCGTGCTACCCGGTCCCGCGTCATGTGTTTCGACAGGGACCCATCCGGATGCCGACCCCGTGCAGCGTCTCGATCGCGTCGGCGCATCCCGCCTCGGTCAGTTTCGTCCGCAGGTTCCGCAGGTGGCTGTCGAGGGTCCGGTCGCTGACCCCGACCCCGGTGCCCCAGACCGCATCCACCAGCCGGGGCCGGGCGACGACGTGGTCGGGCCGGGCCATGAGGCGGGACAGGATCTCCATCTCGCGCGCGGTCAGGGCCACAGGCGCGCCGGCGACCCGGCAGATGTGCCGCTCGGGGTCGATCTCGATCAGCCCGCGGGAGAGGACCGATCCGGGCTGCGCGGTCCCCGACCGCTTCAGGATCGCCTTGACCCGCGCCACCAGTTCGCGGGGCGAAAAAGGCTTGGTGACATAGTCGTCGGCCCCCATCTCGAGGCCGAGGACCCGGTCGATCTCGTCCCCCCGGGCCGACAGGAACAGGACCGGCACCGGCCCCTTCGCCCGCAATTCGCGGCAGACGTCGAGGCCGTCGCGCTCGGGCAGGCCGATGTCGAGGACGACAAGGTCTGGGCGCACCGCCTCGGCCATCTGCAGCGCCGCCGCGCCGTCCGCCGCCTCGTGGGTGACGTGCCCCGCCAGTGTCAGGGCGATGGTCAGGACCTCCCGGATCTCCGGGTCGTCGTCGACCACAAGGATCGTTGCCGCCTCCGCCACGCTGTCGCCCTCCTGCGCGGCCATGCTACGGCGCGGGGCGGTCTCTGCAAGCTGTTCCATCGTCATCATCGGCCTCTTCCCTCGTCTCTGGCCCGACCTTCCCTTCGCCCCGTGCAGGGCGGAGACCCGCGCCCGTGCAGATGACGTGCAGTCCCGCCGTCTTGCGCGGGGGCGCGGGCCATGAAACATTTGCGGGGCGCGGCTTACCCAAGGAGTTCGGCCCCATGTCCGAGACCAAGACGGGCACCACCAGTCAGACCGGAACGACGACGGGATCGCTGCCGCAGGTGCACGAGCCGCGGAACGCCGGCATGGACCTCGACCTCGACTGGGTCATGTCCGTGCAGGCCAACACCTCGGCCATCGAGCGCCGCGCCGCCACCCTTCCCGGCCGCCGGTCGGTCAAGAAGGCGCACCAGGCCGCCTGGCTGGCCCGCGCGGTGTCCTGCATCGACCTGACGACGCTCGCGGGCGACGACACGCCGGGCCGGGTCCGGCGGCTCTGCGCCAAGGCGCGGCAGCCGGTGTCGGCCGAGATCCTGGACACCCTCGGCCTGCCGGACCTCACCGTCGGCGCGGTCTGCGTCTACCACGACATGATCGAGACCGCCGTGGAGGCGCTGGATGGCTCGGGCATCCCCGTCGCCGCCGTGTCGACCGGGTTTCCCGCTGGCCTGTCCCCGTACAAGCTGCGCATCGCCGAGATCGGCGAGAGCGTGAAGGCGGGCGCGAAGGAGATCGACATTGTCATCTCGCGCCGCCACGTGCTGACCCGGGACTGGCAGGCCCTCTACGACGAGATGGCCGAGATGCGGGCGGCCTGCGGCGAGGCGCACGTCAAGGCGATCCTCGCGACCGGGGAGCTCGGGACGCTCCGCAACGTCGCCCGTGCGTCGCTGATCTGCATGATGGCGGGGGCCGATTTCATCAAGACGTCGACGGGCAAGGAGAGCGTGAACGCGACGCTTCCGGTGTCCCTCGTGATGATCCGCGCGATCCGCGACTATCACGAGCGCACCGGCTTCAAGGTCGGCTACAAGCCCGCCGGGGGCATCTCCAAGGCCAAGGACGCGATCACCTACCTCGCCCTGATGAAGGACGAACTGGGGGACCGCTGGACGCAGCCGGACATGTTCCGGTTCGGGGCCTCGTCGCTTCTCGGAGACATCGAGCGGCAACTGGATCACCACGTCACGGGCGCCTATTCGGCGGCGTGGCGCCATGCGATGGCGTAGCAGATGCGTTTTTTGGCCAGAATGAAGCAGGAGCCGCGGCGATGACCGTCAAGGAAATCTTCGACACCCTCGACTACGGCCCCGCCCCGGAAAGCGCGGAGGAGGCGCTGGCCTGGATCGTGGACCAGGGCGGATCGTTCGGACACTTCATCAATGGGGCGTTCACCAAGCCAGGGACCACCTTCGAGACGAAGAACCCCGCGACGGGCAACGTTCTGGCCGACATCACCCAAGGCACCCAGAGGGACGTGGACGCCGCCGTCGCCGCCGCCCGCAAGGCTCAGGCCGCATGGGCCAAGGACGCGCACGCCCGCGCCCGGTACCTCTACGCCATTGCCCGCCTGCTGCAGAAGCACTCCCGCCTCTTCGCGGTGCTGGAGACGCTGGATAACGGCAAGCCGATCCGCGAGAGCCGGGACATCGATATTCCCCTCGCTCAGCGCCATTTCTACTACCACGCCGGCCAGGCCGAGCTGATGGAGACGCTCCACCCGGACCGCGAGGCGCTTGGCGTCTGCGGCCAGATCGTGCCGTGGAACTTCCCCCTGCTGATGCTGGCGTGGAAGATCGCCCCGGCCCTCGCCATGGGCAACACGGTCGTGCTGAAGCCCGCCGAATGGACCTCCCTCACCGCCCTCGCCTTCGCCGACATCTGCCGGCAGGCGGGGCTGCCGAAGGGCGTGGTCAACATCGTCACCGGCGACGGTGCGGTGGGCGAGATGATCGTGAAATCGGACGTGGACAAGGTGGCCTTCACCGGCTCCACCGGTGTCGGGCGGCTGATCCGCGAAGCGACGGCGGGGACGGGCAAGTCCCTCACGCTCGAGCTGGGGGGCAAGTCGCCCTACATCGTGTTCGACGACGCGGACCTAGACAGCGCGGTCGAGGGGCTGGTGGACGCCATCTGGTTCAACGGCGGTCAGGTCTGCTGCGCCGGATCGCGCCTTCTGGTGCAGGAGGGGGTGGCCGAGCGCTTCCACGCCAAGCTGAAGGCCCGGATGGACGGCCTGCGGTTGGGCGATCCGCTGGACAAATGCATCGACGTGGGCGCGGTGGTGGACCCCGAGCAGCTGGCGCGCATCAGGCAGATGGTCGAGGGCAACACCGGGGGCGAGACCTACACCGCGAAGTGCGAGGTGCCGGAAGGCTGCTTCTACCCGCCGACGCTGATCTCGGGCCTCTCCCCCGCCCATCCGCTGATGCAGGAGGAGATCTTCGGCCCGGTGCTGGTGTCGACCACCTTCCGCACGCCCTCCGAAGCCGTCGAACTGGCGAACAACACGCGCTACGGCCTCGCGGCCTCGGTCTGGTCCGAGAACATCAACCTCGCCCTCGGCATCGCGCCGCAGCTGGCGGCCGGGGTGGTCTGGGTGAACGGCACCAACA
>JAMWZF010000131.1 GCA_024304875.1 Paracoccaceae bacterium | reverse complement strand
ATCACGAGGCCCCGGATCGGGTCCGGGGCGCATCCCTTACCGCTTCAGCCGTGCCGCCCGTCCGCCGCGCCGCTGCGCCAATTGACCCCGCCTGCCCGGCAGTTCGCCCATGACCTCGCGCCGGCGCTCGGGCGTCATCCGCGACCACTCCGCGATCTCGTCGATGGTCCGCAGGCAACCGGTGCAGATCCGCGCCGCGGGATGCACCACGCAGATCTTCACGCAGGGGCTCTCCACCTCTTTCCGGGTCCAGACCTCGTCCGTCACCTCTCCGCCTCCATATGGCCCAGCCGGTCCAGCATCCCCTGCAGGATGACACCGGCGGCGACGTGGTCGATCACCTCGGCGCGACGCTTGCGCGACGTATCCGCCTCCAGAAGGGCCCGCTCGGCGGCAACGGTCGACAGCCGCTCGTCCCAGAAGGCGATGGGCACCTCGGTCAGGCCGGCGAGGTTGCGGGCGAAGGCGCGGGTGGACTGGCAGCGGGGGCCCTCGGTGCCATCCATGTTGCGCGGCAGGCCGAGGACGATGCCCACGATCCCGCGGCCGTCGATCACGGCCAGCAGGGCTTCGGCATCCTTGGTGAACTTGGTCCGCTTGACGGTGCTGAGCGGCGTCGACACCCGGCGCAGGCCGTCCGAGACGGCGACGCCGATGGTCTTGGTCCCGAAGTCGAGGCCCATGAGAGCACCGGCGCGGGGCAGGGCGGCCGCCAGCCCCTCGGCATCCTCCACGATCATGGCAGGCTCGCCCCGGCGGCCTCGATGGTGGCGAGGGCCTCGTCCTGCCCGGCAAAGACCTCGCGCGCCTCGGCCAGGATCGCGGCGGCGCGGTCCTCCTCGCCCAGCACGCCGAGGGCCGAGATCAGCTGCGCCCATTCCTCCGCGGTGCCCCCCTGCGCCGCGAGGCGGTCCGACAGGCCCTGCACCATGTTGCGGATCATCGCCTGCTGCGCCTCGGGGTCCATGTCGGCGGCGGCCGCCATGTCCTCCTCGGTCGGGCCGCGCAGGGCCGGGGCGGCGGCGGGCAGGGTGTAGTCGATCCCCGCCCGAGCGGCCGCATCCTCGATGAAGTCGCGGGCGAAGAGGACGTAGCGGCTGTCGGCCGGGCCGTCGTTGACGATCCCGCGCCAGAGGGCGAAGGCGCGGTCGGGCCGGTCGGTCGAATATTGCAGCAGGCCGAGGTAGAAGGTCGCGGCAAGGTTCTCGGGGTCCTCGTCCAGCAGCGCATGGGCCAGCGCCTCGGCCTCGGGCGAGACACGGCTGCCGGCGGCGCGGACCATCATGTCGAGGCGCTGGACCGTCGCCCGGCGGCTGGCCGGGCTATCCGGCGGCAGAAGGGCCTCAAGCCGGTCCTGCGCCGCGAAGGCGCGTTCGTAGTTGCGCAGCTCCAGCTCGATCCAGGCCAGCTCGGCCCAGGCGCCGGGGTCGGTCTCGGCCTCTTCCGCGGCGGTGCGCAGGCGCTCGAGCGTGGCGGCGATGTCGTCGGGCAGCGGCGGCAGCTCGGTCTCGGCCAGCACCTCGGCCATCATCTCGTCCTGGGACGGCCGGGTGGCGCGCAGCTCCTCGGCGGCGGCCAGCCGGGCGGCGCGGGGCTGGTCGGGCATCGGGCCGCCCGCCGTCACCCCGCCAAGACGGGTGTAGAGGTATCCGCCACCGCCGGCGATCAGCAGGACGCAGACCACGGCGACGGCCAGGGTTGCGCCGCGCGGCGCCTCGCCCGCCACCTGCGGCGCGGCGGCATCGGCGGCCAGCAGGCGGCGGGCGACCTCGACGCGGGTCCGCTCGGCCTCCTCGCCCGACAGAACGCCGCGGGCGATGTCGCGGTCGATCTCGGCCAGCTGGGCGCGGTAGAGGGCCACCTCGGTCCGGGTATCCCCGGCCTCGGGCGCGCCCCGCAGCAGGGGTGCGGCGATGAGCCCCGCCACCCCCAATGCCAGCACTCCGCAGATGATCCAGAACAGCATCGAGCCCCCATGACCCCCGCAAGACACGGGTCCCGCGCATGTAATCCGCCCGCGCCCGGCGCGAAAGGGACATCTGGGCGCAGGCCTGTCGCAATCGGATCGGATCATGCCGCCCTCCGTCGCCTCTTGCGCCCCATGGGGCCTATGACGACAACACGGGCCCAAGCCCGACCAGCCCCGATTCCGGACCCCGCCGATGAAACGCTACTCCGCCTTCGCCATCGCCCGAGAGGCCCTGCGCCACCACACCGGGTGGGAGCGGGCCTGGCGCTCGCCCGAGCCGAAAAAGCACTACGACGTCATCATCATCGGCGCCGGCGGGCACGGGCTGGCCACGGCCTACCACCTCGGCAAGGACCACGGCATCAGGAACGTCGCCATCCTCGAAAAGGGCTGGCTCGGCGGCGGCAACACCGGCCGGAACACGACGATCATCCGGTCGAACTACCTGCAGGATCCCTCGGCGGCGATCTACGAAAAGTCGCGCTCGCTCTACGAGACGCTGTCCCAGGACCTCAACTACAACATCATGTTCAGCCCCCGCGGCGTCATCATGCTCGCCCAGACCGAGCACGAGGTCCGCGGCTACAAGCGCACCGCCCAGGCCAACGCGCTGCAAGGCGTGAAGACCGAGTTCATCTCGCCCCAGCGGGTCAAGGAACTGGTCCCGATCATCTCTTTGGACGGGCCGCGCTACCCCGTCCTCGGCGGTCTCTGGCAGTCCCGCGGCGGCACCGCCCGGCACGACGCCGTGGCCTGGGGCTATGCCCGCGCCTGCTCGGACATGGGCATGGACATCATCCAGAAGTGCGAGGTGACGGGGATCACCACCGAGGGCGGCCGCGTGAAGGGCGTCGAGACCTCCAGGGGCGCCATCACCTGCGGCAAGCTCGGCATCGTCGTGGCCGGGCACTCGGGCCACCTCGCCGACATGGCCGGCTTCCGGCTGCCCATCGAATCCGTCGCGCTTCAGGCGCTGGTGAGCGAGCCGATCAAGCCCTGCATGGACGTCGTCGTCATGGCCAACACCGTCCACGGCTACATGAGCCAGTCCGACAAGGGCGAGATGGTCATCGGCGGCGGCGCCGACGGCTACAACAACTACACCCAGCGCGGGTCCTTCCACCACATCGAGGAAACGGTCCGCGCGCTGATCGAGACCTTCCCGATGATCTCGCGGCTCAAGATGCTGCGGCAATGGGGCGGGATCGTGGACATGACCGGCGACCGCTCGCCGATCCTGTCCAAAACGCCGGTCGAGGGCATCTTCATGAACTGCGGCTGGGGCACCGGCGGGTTCAAGGCGATCCCGGGCTCGGGCTTCGCCATGGCCGAGCTGATGGCCAGGGGCGGCTCCTCCATCGCCGATCCCTTCTCGATGACCCGGTTCCGCGAGGGTCGGTTCATCGACGAGAGCGTGGCGGCGGGGGTGGCGCACTGATGGACCTGGATAACGCAAAGTTGACGGTGCGGTCGGCGCGCTACGTCCTCGGGGGCAACGCAACCCCGGAGGTAACCCCATGGGCCGCAATATCGTCATCGCCATCCTGGCGATCATCGTCCTGCTCGTCGTTCTCTTCTTCGCCGGTGTCTTCGAGGCGGCCGAGGAAGTCGGTGAGACCGTCGACGACGACGTCGAGCTCGAAGTCGAAGAATAACGCCGCCTGTCCCATGGGGGCGGCCCTTCGGGAGGTGCCCCCATGCTGACGCTTCAATGCCCGTACTGCGGCGTGCAGTGCGACGAGACCGAGCTGTCGCCCGGCGGCGAAGCGCACCTGACGCGCTTCGGCCCCGGCTCGGACGACACCGAGTTCGAACAGTACCTCTTCCTGCGTGAAAACCCCCGCGGCGTGCATTTCGAGCGCTGGCGGCACGCCTACGGCTGCGGCAAGTGGTTCCACGCCGCCCGCTGCACCATGACTCTCGAGGTCTTCGGCACCTACCCGGCGCAGGTGACCGAACCGCCCGCCGATCTGATTGAGAAAATTCGGGAAAAGCGCCCCGGCTGGCGCTGGAGGGACCTCGCATGAGCACCCGTCTCGCCACCGGCGGCCGCCTGATCGACCGCGGCGCCCGCGTGGAATTCACCTTCAACGGCAAGCGCCTCTCCGGTTACGCGGGTGACACGCTCGCCTCCGCCATGCTCGGCGCCGGGCAGACCCTCATGGGCCGGTCGTTCAAGTACCACCGTCCGCGCGGTGTCGTCGCCTCTGGCGCGGAAGAGCCCAATGCGCTGATGGGCATCGGCACCGACGGTCATTTCGAGCCGAACCAGCGGGCCACCACGCAGGAGCTGTTCCCCGGCCTCACGGCGCGCAGCCAGAACCATTGGCCCAGCCTCGAGTTCGACGTCGGCGGCATCAACAAGCACCTCTCGCGCTTCCTGCCCGCGGGCTTCTACTACAAGATGTTCATCCACCCGCGCCCCTTCTGGAAGCACGTCTACGAGCCCTTCATCCGCCAGTCCGCCGGGCTCGGCGCCGCGCCCAGGGACCGGGACGCGGATACTTACGAGCACTACTACGCCCACGTCGACGTGCTGATCGCCGGGGGCGGCATCGCGGGCCTTGCCGCTGCGCTCGCCGCCGGACGGGCCGGGGCGAAGGTGCTGCTGGTCGAACAGGCCGGCCACTGGGGCGGCCGCGCGCCCGTCGATGGCGCCGTGATCGACGGCAAGCCCGCCGAGGCGTGGATCAAGGACGCCGTGCAAACCCTTGAAGACATGGATAATGTCGACCTTCGCCTGCGCTGCATGGCCGCCGGTGTCTACGACCACGGCTATGCCCTCTGCTACGAACGGCTGACCGACCACCTGGCCGACAAGGCCGGCCCCCGCCACCGCCTGTGGCGCGTCCGGGCCGGCCGCATCGTGACCGCGACCGGCGCGATCGAGCGGCCCTTGTCCTTCGCGGGCAACGATATTCCGGGCGTCATGCTGGCCTCCGCCGTGCGGGATTACGTGGTCAACTGGGCCGTCTCGCCCGGCGACCGCACCGTGGTCGTGACCAACAACGACGACGCTTACCGGACTGCCATCGCGCTCAAGAAGGCCGGCCTCGAGGTTCCGGCGGTCATCGACGCCCGCGCCGCGCCGGAAGGCCCGCTGGTCGAGGAAGTGAAATCCCTCGGAGTAAAGGTCCTTTCGGGCAAGGCCATCGCCAAGGTCAAAGGTCGCAAATTCGTAACCGGCGTCGCCATCGCGGCGCAGGCGGGCGAGGGCGCGGTGCTCGAGGAGATCGCCTGCGACGCCGTTGCCGTGTCGGGTGGCTGGTCGCCGGTCGTGCACCTGTGGTCCCACTGCGGCGGCAAGCTGACCTGGGACGAGGCGCAGGCCGCCTTCCGCCCCAACCCGGACAAGGGGCCGACCGGCGCCGACGGCGCGGTCTTCGTGATCCCCGCAGGCGCCGCGAACGGCGAAATGGCAACGTCTTCCGTGCTTTCCGATGCTCATGCCGCGGGCGCCAAGGCCGCCGGTGCCGACGCGGGCGATGCGCCCACCGCAGAGGTGACCGCCGAGGGTCCCATCGCCCCCGTCTGGATGATGCCTCAGGGCGCCAAGCCCGAGCTGCGCGCCAAGGCCTGGCTGGACTACCAGAACGACGTGAAGGTCTCGGACGTGCAACTGGCCGCCCGCGAGGGCTTTGAGAGCGTCGAACACGCCAAGCGATACACCACGCTCGGCATGGCGACCGACCAGGGGAAACTCAGCAACATCAACGGCCTCGCGACCCTTGCTCATGCTTTGGGAGAGGACATCCCGCAGGTCGGCACCACCACCTTCCGCCCGCCCTATACGCCGATCTCGATGGGCTCCATCGCCGGCGAGGCGCGGGGCGCGCTGTTCCAGCCCCTCCGCCGCAGCCCGCTGCACGGCTGGCACGAGGCGAACGGCGCCGACTTCGAACCCGTCGGCCACTGGCGCCGGCCCTACACGTTCAAACGCGGCGACGAGAGCCGCGAGCAATCCGTCGCGCGCGAGATCAACAACACCCGCCAAGGCCTTGGATTGCTTGACGCATCCACCCTCGGCAAGATCATCGTCAAGGGCCCCGACGCGGGCCGTTTCATGGACATGCTGTATACGAACATGATGAGCACCCTGGCCCCCGGCAAATGCCGCTATGGCCTCATGTGCTCGGAAAACGGCTTCCTGATGGACGACGGCGTTGTGGCGCGGCTGGATGAGGACACCTTCCTCTGCCACACCACCTCGGGCGGCGCCGACCGGGTCCACGCCCACATGGAGGAATGGCTCCAGACCGAGTGGTGGGACTGGAAGGTCTACACCGCGAACCTGACCGAGCAATACGCCCAGATCGCCGTCGTCGGCCCCAAGGCCCGGAAAGTCCTGGAGAAACTCGGCGGCATGGACCTCTCCGCCGAGACGCTGCCCTTCATGGGCTGGGCGACGGGCACGCTGGCCGGCATCCCGGCGCGCGTCTTCCGCATCTCCTTCTCCGGCGAGCTCAGCTTCGAGGTCGCGGTGGCCGCCGGTCAGGGCCTCGCGCTTTGGGAGGCGCTGATGGAGGCCGGGCAGGAGTTCGGTGTCATGCCCTACGGCACCGAGGCGCTGCACGTGATGCGGGCCGAGAAGGGCTTCATCATGATCGGGGACGAAACCGAGGGCACGGTGATCCCGCAGGACCTGGGCCTGTCCTGGGCGATCTCGAAGAAGAAGGACGACTACATCGGCAAGCGCGGACAGGAGAGGGAGTTCCTCGCCAGCCCCGACCGATGGAAACTCGTGGGACTCCAGACGCTTGATGGCTCCGTCCTGCCCGAGGGCGCCTATGCGGTGGCCGAGGGGACGAACGCCAACGGCCAGCGCAACACGCAAGGCCGCGTCACCTCGACCTATCATTCGCCGACCCTGGACCGGGGGATCGCGATGGGCCTCGTCAAGGACGGACCGGACCGGATGGGCGAGGTGCTGACCTTCCCCCGCGTGGACGGCACCGGCGTCGAGGCGCGGATCGTCAGCCCGGTCTTTTTCGATCCCGAGGGGGAGAAGCAGAATGTCTGAGGTGGTGAGCGCACTCCACGGTCGCAGGACCGAAGGCTCCGTGGCGGTCCGCGACACGGGCCCGCGGGGCATGATCCAGGTCCGGGGCGACCTTGGCGCCGAGGCGCTGCAATCGGTCTGCCGCGAGGTCGCGGGCAGCGGATTTCCGGGGCAGGGCGGGGCCGAGGTGTCCGATCAGGGCGCGGTGCTCTGGATGTCGCCGGACGAGGTGCTGGTCCTGACCGCGCGGGACAGGGCCGCCGAAGGCGTGACCCGGATCGGCGCGGCGCTGGCCGGCACCCACCACCTTGCCGTCGATGTCAGCGACGCACGGGCGGTCATCGCCCTCGAGGGCGCCGGCCTGCGCGAGGTGCTGGCCCGGCTGACCCCGGCGAACATGCACCCCGAGGCATTCAGGCCCGGCCAGATGCGCCGCACCCGGCTGGCGCAGGTGGCCGCTGGGATCTGGCTGACCTCGGAGACGAGCGCCGAACTGATCTGCTTCCGCTCTGTCGCGGATTACGTCTTCGACCTCCTGGCCAACGCGGCGGCTTCGCCCGCGGTGGGGCACCTGCCGGTCGCGTGACCGGCGCGCCACGCAGCAAGGCTGCCGGCCCCGTGCCCGCGCGGAGATTAACCTGACCTCAACGAAGCTGAGGCAGAGCAGCCCGCATGGACCATGCCCCGCGCATCGCGTCGGTCACCCCGATGAAGAACGAGGGCCCCTACGTCCTCGAATGGGTGGCCCATCACCGTCTGATCGGGATCACCGACATGACGGTCTTCACCAACGACTGCGCCGACGGGACGGATGCGATCCTGGACCGGCTCGACGCGATGGGGGTCCTGCGGCATCTGCCCAACCCGGCCTTCCTGCTGAGGGAGGCGGGCAGGTGGCACTGGCAAGCGATCCGATACGTCAA
>JAMWZF010000130.1:770-7924 GCA_024304875.1 Paracoccaceae bacterium | reverse complement strand
GACCAGATCCTGCCCCTCGGCCGTCAGGATCAGGTCGCCGGGGCGCATCCCCGCGTCGTCCGCGGCCGAGCGCGGCACGATGCCCGATGCCAGCGGCAGATAGGGATAGGGACCTGTCACCTCGGTCTCCTCGCCGCCGCGCAGGACCGTGTAGGTCAGCTCCCGCTGCTCGGGCAGGGCGTCGATTACCGTGCCCAGGTCCTCGAGGTTGGCGAACCGGGCGCCTTCGATCCCCAGGATCTCGTCGCCCGGCTCCAGCTCCATCACGTAGGGCGCCGGCAGGTCGGGCACGCTGTCGATCGTCACCGGTTCGGCCACCCGGCCCTGCAGGGCGATGATCGCGGCGAAGATCAGGAAGGACAGCACGAAGTTGAACACGGGCCCCGCCGCGACGGTGGCCGCCCGCGCCCAGAGCGGCGCGCCCAGCATCGTGTTGCGCCCCGGCTTCACGCTCGTGTCCGCCTGCACCGAGGCCGCATCCGCGTCGCCCCGGAACTTCACGTAGCCGCCGAACGGCAGCGCCGCGATCTGCCACCTCGTCCCGCGCCGGTCGACACGGCTGTAGATCACCGGCCCGAACCCGAGCGAAAAGACATCCGCGTCGATTCCGCTCCACCGGCCGACGATGTAGTGGCCGTATTCGTGGATCGCCACGATGACCGAGAGGGCCACGATGAAGGCGACGATGGTGAAGGAGATGTTACCGAAGGACGGCAGCAATTGTTCCATGGGGCCTGCTAGCTTGGTTCCATCAGTGTTCCGATCGCCTCTTTTGCCCGGACCCGGGCCAGGGCGTCGATCTGGAGCACCTTATCTAGGGATAATGGGGCATTTTCCAGACCGTCGCCGGATGACATTTGGGTCAACGTGCGCTCGACCACCGGTGCCATGTCGGTGAACCGGATGCGCCCGGCGATGAAGGCATCGAGGGCGACCTCCTTGGCGGCGTTGAAGGCCGCGCCGGCAAGACCGCCCGCCGCCATGACCTCGCGCGCGAGGCGCAGGGCGGGATAGCGCGCCTCGTCCGGGGCGCGGAAGGTCAGCGCCCCGACCTCGGCCAGGTTGACCCGGGGAACCGGAAGATGCGCCCGCTCGGGCCAGTTCAGCGCATAGCCGATGGCGTGCCGCATGTCGGGCGCGCCCAGATGGGCCATCAGCCCGCCGTCACGGAACTGGACAAGGGCATGAACCAGGCTCTCGGGATGGATGACCGCCTCGATCTGCTCGGGCGCGACGCCGAAGAATTCCCGGGTTTCAATGAGTTCGAGGGCCTTGTTGAACATCGAGGCGGAGTCGATGGTGATGCGCTGGCCCATGTCCCAGTTGGGGTGGGCGCTCGCTTCTGCCACGGTCACGCCGGAGAGCTGCCCCAGGGGGCGGTCCCGGAAGGCGCCGCCCGAGGCGGTGATGATGACCTTTTCGACCGCGCCGATATCCTCGCCTACCAGCGCCTGGAAGACGGCGGAATGTTCGCTGTCGACCGGCAGGAGGGTCGCGCCCGCCGCCTTGGCGGTCCGCATCACCAGCGGACCGGCGCAGACGAGGGTTTCCTTGTTGGCGAGGGCCAGCGTCGTCCCCTGCCCCAGCGCCGCCATGCCGGGGGCGAGGCCCGCCGCGCCGACGATGGCCGACATGATCCAGTCCGCCGGACGCGCCGCGGCCTCGATCAGCGCCTCGGGACCCGCCGCCGCCTCGATCCCGGTGCCGGAGAGCGCCGCCTTCAGATCGGCATACAGACCGGGATAGCAGGTGACCGCCACCTGGGCCTTCAGCGCCCGCGCGTCCCGCACCAGCTGGGCGATGTTGCGCCCGCCGGTCAGGGCGACGACGTCGTGCCTTTCGGGCTGGCGCCGAATCAGGTCGATGGTGGATTGCCCGATGGACCCCGTGGCGCCGAGGATGCTGACCCGCATCAGAAGCGGACTCCGGGGACGTCGAAGTATTCCGCCACGATCAGCAGGAAGAGCGAGGCCCCCAGCATGGCGTCGAAGCGGTCGAAGAGGCCACCGTGGCCGGGGATCAGGGCCGAGGAATCCTTGACCCCCTGCCGCCGCTTGAAGGCGCTCTCGGCGATGTCGCCCATCTGGCCGGCGAAGGAGGTGGCGATCGACAGAAGGATCAGGGCGATGCCGGTGGCGTTGGAGATCGTCAGAAAGACCCCGCCGACCCCTGCCGCCGCGACCCAGCCGGCGATGGTGCCGGCCCAGGTCTTCTTGGGGCTGACGGCGGGCCAGAACTTCGGTCCCCCGATGGCCTTGCCCGCGAAGTAGCCGGCAATGTCGGTGACGATCACGACCACGACCAGCCAGACCAGCCAGAGGGTGCCGTAGGACATCCGGAAGTGGATGAGGCCCCAGCCTGCGAACTGGATGGCAAGGGAGAAGACGAAGAAGTTCACCCTCTCGCGCGGGGCGATGAACAGCCCGACGACCGGCACGATGAAGAACAGCGGAAGGAATTCGTAGGAGTCCGGGCCGACGACCAGGGCACCGGACTGGATCGAGGCGGTGGCGGCCGCCAGCAGCATCCCCGAATAGGGCGTGGCGCCCCGGATCATCACCCAGCATTCCCAGACCATGATCGCGGTGGCGAAGACGGCGAGCATCTGGAACCAGACCCCGCCCATGAAGATCGCCGCAATGCCGACGGCGCCGAGACCCGCGCCCGAGACCAGGC
Organism: Paracoccaceae bacterium; assembly: GCA_024304875.1. GTDB lineage: Bacteria > Pseudomonadota > Alphaproteobacteria > Rhodobacterales > Rhodobacteraceae > JAMWZF01. Next base: position 5,248 of record JAMWZF010000130.1, on the reverse strand, counting down.
GGGCGCGCAGGTCCTCCCACTTGGGCACCTCCGGCGCCGCCGGGGTCGCCGGGTCGGTCTCGGGGCCAGGCACCGCGCTCAGACCTTCACCGCCCCGAAGCGGCGGTCGCGGGCGGCGTAGCGGCCCACCACCTCGGCGAATTCCTCGGCCGTGAAGTCGGGCCAGAGGGTGTCGATGAATTCGTACTCGGCATAGGCCGACTGCCAGAGCAGGAAGTTGCTGATCCGGGCCTCGCCGCTGGTGCGGATCACCAGGTCGGGATCGGGCAGGACGTGGGTATCGAGAAACCGCGCCAGGGTCTCGGCGTCCACGTCCCTGTGCGTGAGGCGGCCCTGCTCGATCTCGAGGGCGAGCCGCTTGGCCGCGCGGGTGACCTCGTCGCGGCCGCCGTAGTTGATCGCGACGGTCATGTGGACACGGTCGTTGCCGCTGGTCAGCAGCTCGAGGTCGTCCATCAACTGGACCAGCCGGTCGTCGAGCTTCATCCGGTCGCCGATGAAGCGCACGCGCACGCCGTTCGCCAGAAGATCGCGCGCCTCGCGCTCGATGTAGCGGCGGAACAGCTTCATGAGCCCCGCGACCTCGGTCTGGGTGCGTCTCCAGTTCTCGGTCGAGAAGGCGAAGATCGTCAGGTACTTGACGCCGAGGTCCGGGCAGGCCTCGACGATCTGGCGGACGCGTTTGGCGCCGGCGTGATGGCCGAAGAGACGCGGCTTGCCCCGCTTCTGGGCCCAGCGGCCGTTTCCGTCCATGATGATCGCCACATGGTCGGGGCCCGTGGTGGTCAGATCCTTCGCCATCGGGTTGCCTGCACTCTCGACTGGGTCATTGCTCGTACCGACAGCCTCATACCGCACCTCGGGGCCATTTGGCCAGAAGCTGCCTGAAAAGGGTTCGGCGGGAGATGTGCAGGATGCCCCACCAGGCCTTCGGAGCCACGCTTGCGGCCAGGGACCGATGTCCGGTCGTCAGACCTGCATGATCTCGCTCTGCTTGGTCTCCAGCGCCTCGTCCACCTTCTTGATGTAGGCATCCGTCAGCTGCTGCACCTCGCTCTCCCAAAGCTTGGCGTCGTCCTCGGACATGTTGTCCTTGTTCTTCTTGATCGTGTCCATCCCGTCCCGGCGGACGTTGCGGACGGACACCCGGGCATGCTCGGCGTATTGCGCGGCGACCTTGGTCAGCTCGCGGCGGCGCTCCTCGTTCAGCTCGGGGATCGGCAGCATGATGATCGTGCCGTTGGTCTGCGGATTGATGCCGAGGCCGCTTTCGCGGATCGCCTTCTCGACCTTGCCGACAAGGCCCTTGTCCCAGACGTTGACCGTGACCATCCGCGGCTCGGGCACGTTCACGGTGCCCACCTGGTTGATCGGGGTCGGCTGGCCGTAGGCCTCGACCATCACCGGCTCGAGCATGGACGCCGACGCACGCCCGGTGCGCAGCGAGGCGAACTCGGTCCGCAGGTTGCTGATCGCCCCGTCCATCCGGCGGGTCAGATCGTCGGTATCCAGCATGAATTCGTCGTCGGACATGTTCTCGGCCTCTGTATTCCTGCCCCCCATCCGGGGGCATTGGCTCTATAACGTCCCTCGTTCGGGGACGGTAGTCCGATCAGCCATGCACCCGCGTGCAGGTCCCCTTCCCCGCCAGGATCGTCCTGAACCCGCCGGGTTCGTCCAGCGAGAACACGATGATCGGCAGGGAGTTGTCGCGGGCGAGCGCGATGGCGCTGGCGTCCATGACCTTGAGGTTCTTCTGCAGGACCTCGTCGTAGGTCACGCTGTCGTAGCGCTTGGCGTCGGGATTCGTGCGCGGGTCGCTGTCGTAGACCCCGTCCGTGCCGTTCTTGCCCATGAAGATCGCCTCGCAGGCCATCTCGTTGGCGCGCAGCGCGGCGGCGGTGTCGGTGGTGAAATAGGGGTTGCCGGTGCCGGCGGCGAAGATGATGACCCGCTTCTTCTCGAGGTGCCGGACGGCGCGGCGGCGGATGTAGGGCTCGGCCACCTCGTCCATGCGGATCGCCGTGATGACGCGGGTATAGACGCCCAGGCCCTCCAGCGAGGACTGCATCGCCAGCGCGTTCATCACCGTCGCCAGCATCCCCATGTAGTCGGCGGTCGTCCGCTCCATCCCCTGGGCCGACCCCTGCAGGCCGCGGAAGATGTTGCCGCCGCCGATCACCATGCAGACCTCGACCCCGAGCGACGCGACGGACTGCACCTCGCGGGCGATCCGTTCGACCGTGGGCGGATGCAGGCCGTAGCCCTGGTCGCCCATCAGCGCCTCGCCCGAGATTTTCAGAAGAACCCGTCCGAAGGTGGTGGTGGTGTCGGTCGCCTCGTCCTGCCCGTCCGCCATCTGTCGTCCCCCGTCTTTCGCTGCGGCGCAAAATGTCGGAAAAGGCCCCGGGGTGCAATGGCCCGGAGGACCGCAGCGGGGGGCGCGCAATGACACGGTTCGCGATAGAGGCGGAGGTCGCCTTGGCGCTGGCCGAAACCGGCGAGAGGCCGGCGCCCGGCCATGCCCTCGTCGCGCCGACGACCCTGCGGACCGAGGCCCTGTCGGCGCTCTACCGGGCTTGCCGCGGCGGGGCGCTGACCCGCGCCGAGGCCATCGCCCGAATGGACGCGATCCGCGCGCTGAAGATCCGCCTTGTCGGCGACCGCGTCTCTCAGCGGCATGCCTGGGACATCGCGGCAGAGCTGGGGTGGGAGGACATCGGCCGCGCCGAATACCTTGCCGCCGCGCGCCTTCAGGCCGATGCTTTCGTCACCCTGGACCCGGCGTTCGCCGCCCTCGCCGGCGACATCGTGCCCCTCGCGCCCTATTCCGCGCTGCTTGCCCCGTGAGTCCCGATCCCGCAGACGACCGCCCGGTCCTGATCGCCGGGCCCACCGCCAGCGGCAAGTCCGAGCTGGCGCTGCGCATCGCCGAGACCGGCGGCGGTGTCGTGGTCAATGCCGATGCCCTTCAGGTCTATGCCTGCTGGCGGATCCTGACCGCCCGGCCCGGGGCGGCGGACCTCGCCCGCGCGCCCCACGCGCTCTATGGACACATCCCCTGCGACACCGCCTACTCCGCCGGGCACTGGCTGCGCGACGTGGCGCCGCTGCTCGGCGGGGCCGAGCGGCCGATCATCGTCGGCGGCACCGGCCTCAACTTCGCCGCGCTGACCGACGGGCTGGCCGAGATCCCTGCGACACCGCCGGAGGTGCGCGCCGAGGGGGACGCCCTGCCGCTGCCCGCCCTGGTCGACGGGCTGGACATGGCGACACGGACCCGGATCGACCTGAACAACCGCGCCCGGGTCCAGCGGGCCTGGGAAGTCCTGCGCGCCACGGGCCGCGGCCTCGCGGACTGGCAGGCCGACACGCCGCCGCCGCTCCTGCCCCTGACACAGGCCCATGCGATCGTCATGACCCCCTCCCCGGACTGGCTGAACGCCCGAATCGCCACCCGGTTCGCGGCAATGCTGAAGGCCGGCGCGGTGGAGGAAGTGCGCGCGAACCTCCCCGACTGGGACCCGGCCCGCCCCTCGGCCCGGGCGATCGGAGCCGCCGAACTGGTCGAATTCGTGCAAGGCCGGGTCACTTTGGAGCAGGCGGAAACAGCCGCCGTCATCGCCACCCGGCAGTACGCCAAGCGCCAGCGCACATGGTTTAGGGCCCGGATGAGGAACTGGCACAAGATCGACCCCGAGGCCGACCTGTCCACAGGATAACCCACAGCATTCAACAACTTGGAGGCGATTCCTCGTGGACTCGGGGGGCCGATGGGGTAGTTTCACATATCGAACAATCCAGAGCTGCCACTATGGATGACCCCACACTCGCGATGAAGAACCGGCTGGCCCTGTCGGCCATCGGTCACAACCCCACCCACGGCCGCTGGCGGACCGAGGCGATGCGATCGCACGCCACCCCCCGCTTGATGTATTTCAACAAGGGCCAGGGACGGATCACCGTCGCGGGCCTCACCAGCGGGTTCGGGCCGAACAACCTGATCCTGATCCCGGCGCGCGACATGTACGGCTTCGAGGCCGGCCCGACGGTCTACGGCCAGATGCTGACGATCCCCGACGCCATGGCGATGGAATGGCCGGACGAGCCGGTTCACCTGCGGCTTCGGGACGTCGTCGCGCAGAAGGAACTGGCGACGCTCTTCGACGGGCTCGAGCGCGAGCTGACCTCCGAGAAGGCCGGTCACAGCCGCGCGGCCCACTACCAGCTCGGCCTGCTGGCCGTCTTCTTCGAACGGCAGATGGAAGCCCGCGCCGAAGAGACCGCCGGCCGCGGGGAAAGCGCGGCCGCGCGCCTGGTCGCGGCCTATACCGACCTGGTCGAACGGGACTACCGCAAGCACAAGGGCGTGGCCGACTTCGCCCGCGACCTCGGCGTGACGCCGACGCACCTGACCCGCTGCTGCCGGCAGACCTGCGGACGCTCGGCCCTGTCGATCCTGACGGACCGGGTGATCT
>JAMWZF010000130.1:0-760 GCA_024304875.1 Paracoccaceae bacterium | reverse complement strand
GATCTACGAGGCCCGCCTGCTCCTGCGCGAGACGGGAGAGCCCATCGGCAAGATCGCCCAGACCCTCGGCTTCGCCTCGCCCGCCTACTTCACCCGCGCCTTCCAGGCGCAGACCGGGATGACGCCTTCGGCCTTCCGCCAGAAGGGACCGCTGGGCTGACCCGCGGCGCAAGTTCGCGCACGATGCCGCGAGATGGGCGAATGCGGGCCCCCGGCCCGATTGACCCGCGCCCCAATTCTGTGCGGTATGCCGGGGACCCCCTTCGCCTGCCGCATGGCCGCCTTCCGGGCCGGCCGCGCCCTCGCGACGGGCGCACGCGGGCACGGGAAGGAACAGGACGATGGCAGATCTCACGCTCGGCGGCGGCCCCGTTCATCCGGCGGTGGAGATGCACCTGGCCGACCTGCGCCGCGCGCGGATCGACCGGCGCGAATTCCTGACCCGCGCCACCGCGCTCGGCCTCACTGCGGCCGGCGCCTCGGCCCTCGCCGGGGACCCGGCCGCGGCACAGGAGACGCCGGTGAGACCCCCGGTGGGTGGCACCCTGCGCATCCAGACCAACGTCATGGCGATGAAGGAACCGCGGGCCTACGACTGGTCGCAGGTCGGCAACCAGAGCCGCGGCATCCTGGAATACCTCGTGGAGTACGGCGCGGACGGCGCCTTCCGCCCGATGCTACTCGAAAGCTGGGAGCTGAACGAGGACGCGACCCGCTACACCTTCCACGTCCGCCGCGGGATCACCTGGCACGACGGCAC
>JAMWZF010000013.1 GCA_024304875.1 Paracoccaceae bacterium | reverse complement strand
GGATGCAGCCGCTCGATTGGAACCTGGCGGTCCGGGCGGCGCGGTTCGGCGGCTTGCTCGGGTGCGGCGGCGGGCTGTACATCGGCCATCAGGGCCGAGAGGCCGCGGCCCAGCCCGCGGGAACGGTTCGATTTTTCGGCCATCAGACGGGTTCCTTCCGGGTTGCCTCGGTCCGGCTCAAAAGCTCTCTCGCGAGATCGATGTAGGCCTCGGATCCGCGCGAGGCGGGGTCGTAGTCCAGAACCGGCATGGCATAGGATGGCGCCTCGCTAAGCCGAACGTTCCGCGGGATGACCGTGTCGAAAACGAGGTCGCCCAAGGTGTTGCGGGCATCCTGCTCGACCTGTCTCGCCAAGTTGTTGCGATTGTCGGACATGGTCAGGACGATCCCGTCGATCCGTAGGTCCGGGTTCGCGCTGCTGCGGACATCGCGGAGGGTCAGCATCAGCTGGGACAGGCCCTCGAGCGCGAAGAACTCGGTCTGCAGCGGCACGACGATGGCATGCGCGGACACGAGCGCGTTGATGGTGAGAAGGTTGAGCGATGGCGGGCAGTCGATCAGGACGTAGTCGAAGCCGAGCCCTTCCATTGCTGGCTGCCGAAGGGCGTCGTGCAGCAGGAAACTGCGCTTTTCATTCGCCATCAGTTCGATGTCGGCCGAGCTGAGGTCGGTGGTCGCGGGAATGATCGACAGGTTCGGGACGGAGGTCCGAACGACGGCGTCACCGATGGAGGCGTCCCCCAGGACGATGTCGTAGGTTGTCAGGGTCCTATCCGCCCGAGAAATGCCCAGACCCGTCGAGGCGTTGCCTTGCGGGTCGATGTCAACCAGCAGGACGGAGCGATCGGACTTGGCCAAGGCGGCACCAAGGTTGATCGCGGTGGTCGTCTTGCCCACCCCGCCCTTCTGGTTGGCGATCGCAATGATTCGGGGTCGCTTAGGGTTCGGCACGCTCGATCCTTCTCAGCCGCAGCAGGGAGGCATTTTCGTCGGTGGTACTCGGAAACGCTTCGATTTCAAAGCGCCAGTTCTGCCTTGCATCGGCTATTTCCGCCGCTGCCGATTTTCCTTTCGCCAGGATGGCCGTTCCGTCGGCTGCAAGGTGCCGTGCGACCATCGGCAGAAGTGCGGAGAGGGGCGCAAGGGCCCTCGCACTGACCACGCCACCGAACTGAGGGAGGGCATCCTCGATGCGGTGGTTCAAGACGGTCACATGTGGCAAGTCGAGTTCCCGCGCCGCAGTTCGAAGGAAGGTTGCCTTGCGCTGGTCGGACTCGATCAGGGTGAACCGGCAGGTCCGGCCCTCCCCCCTTGCCATGATGGCCACCACCAACCCTGGAAGACCGCCCCCCGAGCCAAGATCGACCCAGTGGTCCGTGTCGGGTGCTAGCGGCCAGAATTGCACGGAATCTATGATGTGCCGCTCCCTGACAACCGGCCGCGTCGACTTGGCTATCAGGTTGATCCTTGCCGTCCACTTGAGGATCAAGTCCTCGAACGCGCGCAGTTTCTCGCGTGTTTCACATGAAACATCTTCGATGGCTTCTAAACCGGTCATGCGCTGCGAACGGCATCCAACTGCTTCAGCCTGCTTGCAAGAAGCATGAGCGCAGCCGGCGTGATCCCTTCGACGCGCCCGGCCTGGCCGACATTGCGGGGCCGGCCCCGGGACAGCTTGTCCTGAAGCTCACGCGACAGGCCCGGTACGCTCCCGAAGTCGAAATCTCGGGGAATCACGAGCGATTCGTCCCGCTTCATCGCCTCGATATCCCGCTCCTGCCGTGCAAGATAGTTTGCGTACATCGCGTCGCGTTCAATCTGGGCAACGATGTCGGGGTCCGCGATGTCCAGATCCGACCTGAGCGACGAGACCATCGAAATGGTGACGTCAGGCAAGCTGAGCGATTCGAACCCGGTTCTTCGCGGCCCGTCGACGTTGACTTGCGCGCCGGCCTCAGCCAGTTCACGGGCTGTCAGGCTCACGGCATCCAGTCGGGCTCGGGCATCCGCGAGTTTTTCCGCCTTCACCGCATAAGCAGTCCAACGCTCCTCACCCACACATCCGATCTCCCGCCCGACAGGCGTCAAACGCTGGTCCGCGTTATCGGCCCGCAGCGCGAGGCGGAACTCGGCGCGCGAGGTGAACATGCGATACGGCTCGGAGACGCCCCGCGTCACCAGGTCGTCGATCAGGACGCCGATGTAGGACTCCCGCCGGGAAAAAGTGACCGGCGCGAGGTCCACCGCAGCGCGAGCCGCGTTCAAGCCAGCGAGCAGTCCTTGTGCCGCCGCCTCCTCGTAACCCGTGGTCCCGTTGATCTGGCCAGCGAGATACAAGCCGCTGATGCTCCGCAAGGACAGATCGGGGCCAAGAGCACGCGGGTCGACGTAATCGTATTCGATGGCGTAGCCCGGCTGGATGATCTCGGCGCCCTCAAGCCCCGCGATGGAGTGAACGTATTCCTCCTGCACATCCGCAGGAAGAGAGGTCGAAATCCCGTTGGGATACACCGTCGTGTCGTCGAGGCCCTCCGGCTCCAGGAAAATCTGATGGGAGTCCTTGTCCGCGAACCGGACGATCTTGTCCTCGATCGACGGGCAGTATCGCGGGCCCACGCCATCGATATGGCCGCCGTACATCGCCGATCTCGAAAGATTTTGGCGAATGACGTCATGCGTCCGGGCGTTCGTATGGGTTATGCCGCACGATACCTGCCGGGCTTGGGGAGTCCGGTTGAGAAAGGAGAACATCACCGGGTCGTCGTCACCGGGCTGCCGTTCCAGTCGGTCCCAGTCGATTGTCCGGCCGTCGAGGCGGGGTGGCGTTCCGGTCTTCAACCGCCCCAGCGGAAGCCCAAGGTCCATCATCTGGCTGGCCAGGAGTTTCGACGCCTTGGCGTTGACCCGCCCGCCCGACGTGCGTTGGTCCCCGATGTGGATGATGCCGTTCAAAAAGGTTCCGGTCGTCAGGATCGCGGACCGACAATCAATTTCGCTATCGTCTGCCAGCACCACGCCGGCCAAGGCATGCCGGTCCAGCTTCAAGCCGGCCACTTCGCCCTCGATCACCGTGATGCCGGTTTGTCCGCGAATCGCCTGCTGCGCAGCCGCGCGATACAGCTTGCGATCGGATTGCGCCCTGGGTCCCTGAACAGCCGGGCCCTTTCGGCGATTGAGCAGACGGAACTGGATTCCCGCTGCGTCGGCCAGCTTGCCCATGACACCGTCCATGGCGTCAATTTCCCGGACAAGATGCCCCTTGCCCAGTCCGCCGATTGCCGGATTGCAGGACATGGTCCCGATGTCGGAGGACCGCAGCGTAACGAGAGCAACGCGGGCGCCCATCCGCGCCGCGGCGTGCGCGGCCTCGGTCCCGGCGTGACCGCCACCGATGACAACAACATCAACGGGATCATGTTTCATGTGAAACACCTACTTTCCGATGCAAAAGCTGGAGAAGATCTCTCCCAGAACATGGTCCACGTCGATCCGCCCGACAAGAGATTCAAGGGCTCGGATGGCTGTACGCAGATCCTCGGCGATCAATTCTCCTTGGATACCGCCTCTCTCCATCCCCTCAACCGCACGGTTCACGTGTGCCAGGGCGGTGGCGGCGGCGGCACGGTGCCGCTCTCGGGACATCAGGCTGCTGTTCGCGATTCGTCGTGACAGGACGTCTCCTATCCGATCCAGCAATCGACCTACGCCCTCGCCGGTCTCACCGGAAACCCCGTCCGACCCGGGGAACAGGTCTGCCTTGCCGGTGACGACGATGTCGTCCTCCTGCCCGCCGTTCTCCGGTTCCTCCCCCGGGGCAACGAGGTAAACCCGCAGATCTGCCCGCTCGGCTCGCGCGCGCGCTCTTTCCACTCCCAACCGTTCGACGGGATCGGCCGTATCGCGCAGACCGGCGGTGTCGAGGAGTGTGACCGGCAATCCGGCGATCTCCATCTGAACCTCGATGACGTCGCGCGTCGTCCCCGCGATCTCCGACGTGATCGCGGCCTCCCGCCCGGCCAGCCGGTTCAGCAATGTCGATTTTCCCGCATTGGGCGCCCCGACGATCGCCACCTCGAACCCGTCCCGAAGGCGCTCCGCCGCGTCCAACCCGCTCAGTTCGGTCTCGAGCTTCCCTGCCAGCCCCGTCAGAAGACTGCGGACCTCGGGCGAAATATCGACGGGGACCTCCTCGTCGGCGAAATCGATCGTCGCCTCGATCAAGGCCGCAGCCCGGATCAGGTCCGCGCGCCAGGCCTCGACCGTGTTCGACAGATCGCCGGACAGGACCCGCAGCGCCTGGCTCCGTTGCCTCTCGGTCTCCGCTTCCAGAAGATCGGCCAGTCCCTCGATCTGGGCAAGATCCATCCGGCCACTTTCAAAGGCGCGCCGCGTGAAGGCCCCGGCTTCCGCCGGGTGAAGGCCGTCAATGGCACCAAGTTCGGCGCAGACGGCACGGACAATGACGGGGGCACCGTGCAGGTGCAATTCCACCGTCTGGTCCCCGGTAAAGCTTTTGCCCTCGGGAAACGTCAGGATCAGGGCGGTGTCCAGATGACGTCCGTCCCGGCCCATCAGCCGCGCGACGGTCCGGCCGTTCTCCGGCAGCGGTCCGGCCAGGCGTTCCGCCGCCGCCAGCGCCAGGGGGCCCGAAATTCGGACCACCGCGACCCCCGCCCGCCCGGGCGCGGTCGCCGGGGCAAAGATCGTCGTCATGGCCCAGCCCGCCTCAGGTGTTCATCGAATCGAAGAATTCCGAATTTGTCTTGGTCTGCTTCAGCTTCGAGATCAGGAACTCGATAGCGTCGGTCGTGCCCATCGGGTTCAGGATGCGGCGCAGCACATAGGTCTTGCTGAGGTCGTTCTTGTCCACCAGCAGTTCTTCCTTCCGGGTGCCGGACTTGAGGATGTCCATCGCAGGGAAGACGCGCTTGTCCGCAACCTTCCTGTCCAGAACGATCTCGGAGTTGCCGGTGCCCTTGAACTCCTCGAAGATCACCTCGTCCATCCGGCTGCCGGTGTCGATCAGCGCGGTCGCGATGATGGTCAGCGAGCCGCCCTCCTCGATATTCCGGGCCGCGCCGAAAAACCGCTTGGGCCGTTGCAGCGCATTGGCGTCGACACCACCGGTCAGGACCTTGCCCGAGGATGGCACCGTCGTGTTGAAGGCGCGGCCGAGGCGCGTGATCGAATCCAGCAGGATCACCACGTCCCGCTTGTGCTCGACCAGGCGCTTGGCCTTCTCGATGACCATTTCGGATACCGCCACGTGCCGGGTGGCCGGTTCGTCGAAGGTCGAAGACACGACCTCCCCCTTCACCGACCGCTGCATGTCCGTCACTTCCTCGGGCCGCTCGTCGATCAGCAACACGATCAGGTAGCACTCGGGGTGGTTCACCTCGATCGACTTGGCGATGTTCTGCAGCAGCACCGTCTTGCCTGTCCGCGGCGGCGCGACGATCAGCGCCCGCTGGCCCTTCCCGATTGGCGAAACAAGGTCGATGATCCTGGCAGAGCGATCCTTGATCGTCGGATCCTCGATCTCCATCTTCAGCCGCTCGTCGGGATAAAGCGGCGTCAGGTTGTCGAAGGCAACCTTGTGCCGCGCCCGCTCCGGGTCCTCGAAATTGATCTTCTCCACGCTGGTCAGCGCAAAGTACCGCTCGGCGTCGTTCGGTTCCTTGATCACGCCTTCGATGGTGTCCCCGGTCCGCAGCGAGAACTGGCGGATCATCTCGGGGCTGACGTAGATATCGTCCGGCCCCGGCAGGTAGTTCGCCTCGGGCGACCGCAGAAACCCGAAGCCGTCCTGGAGAACTTCCAGGACCCCGTCCCCGCCGATGACCCAGTCTTCCTCAGCCCGCTCCTTCAGGATCGAGAACATCATCTCGCCCTTGCGCATGGTCGTGGCGTTCTCGATCTCGAGGTCCTCGGCCATCGCCAGAAGATCCTTGGGGCTGTGCGCCTTCAGGTCGGCAAGGTTCAGACGGTCTTCGGGCATGGGCACACTCCAGCGGACGACAACGGTCCGGCGTATTCTCGGGTCTTTCGGGACATCTTCCACCAGGACTGGCGGTGACAGGCTTCTTAAGCCCCTGCCTTTGTGCCGTCAATCATGATCGGGCAGAGCAGGTCACATAGGGTTCCGTACAATCTTTCCAAGAAAATACTTAAAAAAGAGAGTTTGATTTTGACTCGTAGTGGCTGTGAATAACCTCGACATGCCGATTCATGCACCCAGTTATCCACTGCCTCTCGTCGGACACACAGGCAAGGAAATCTTCGCCACCGCACCAGATTTACATAGGATATCAATAGCTTGATCGATGTATACAGGCATCCTTTTCTGCCCGGCAGCCCTTGACTCTTCGCAGCCGTCCATTTCACTCACACCCCCGCCCCGCAAAGAATTCAGAGTGGACAACCGATGAACCATTCGGGACATCTCGCCAGCCGTCCCAAGGCCACCCTGCCCGACCGGTCTTCCGGCTTCTCGGCCCACATCCCGGTCCTGCGGGACATACCCGGACTATCCACATGACCGTCCCCATCATTCTTGCCTCCGGATCCCCCATCCGGGCCCAGCTTCTGGCCCAGGTCGGCATCCCCTTCGAGGTGGAGCGCCCACGAATCGACGAATCGGCCCTCAAGGACAGCCTGCTGGCCGAAGGTCAGCCGCACCGGAACGTTGCCGATGCCCTCGCCGAGATGAAGGCACTCCGCGTCTCGCAGAAACGACCCGGCCGCCTTGTTCTCGGCTCCGACCAGGTCCTGTCCTGCGACGGCACCCTGTACTCGAAACCCGCCGACCGCGCGGACGCCGCCCGCCAGCTCGCGGCTCTCGCCGGGCGGTCGCACCAGCTGATCACCGCGGCCGTGGTCGCGGAGGATGGCAAACCGGCCTGGCGCCACGTCGAAGCGGTCTCCCTGCACGTCCGTCCCCTCTCCGCCCAGTCCATCGAGGCCTACCTCGACATCGCCTGGCCCGCGGTCGCCGGCTGCGTCGGGGGCTACATGCTCGAGGCCGAGGGCCTGCGCCTCTTCACCCGGATCGAGGGCGATTATCACGCCGGTCTCGGCCTTCCGGTCCTGCCCGTCTTGTCATACCTCGCCGCACGAGGAATTGTGGCGCCATGACCGACAGCGACGACCATCCGTCTCCCCCGCCCCTGGCCGGTGTGATCGGCCAGCCGATCGCCCATTCCCGCAGCCCGGCCCTGCATCACCACTGGCTCGACACCTACGGCCTGCCCGGCGCCTACATTCCGATGCAGGTGGCGGACAAGGACCTCGAGGAGGTGCTTCGCGCCCTGCCCAAGGCCGGGTTCGTGGGCGTGAACATCACGATCCCCCACAAGGTCAAGGCGCTCGAGATCGCGGACCTCGTCACCGACCGGGCGACGATCATCGGGGCGGCCAACACGCTGATCTTCCGCCGGGACGGCAAGATCCATGCCGACAATACCGACGGCTACGGTTTCGTCGCAAACCTGCGCCACGCCGCGCCCGACTGGAACCCGGCCGCCGGACCTGCCGCAGTTCTCGGCGCCGGCGGCGCCGCGCGGGCGATCATCTCCTCCCTGCTGGAGGTAGGGGTGCCGCAGATCCTGCTGTCCAACCGCACCCGCCCCAAGGCCGAGGCCCTGCGCACCGAGTTCGGCAGCCGGATCGACGTGGTGGACTGGGTGCAGGCGGGCAACATGCTCGAGGATGCCGCGACGGTGGTGAACACGACCTCTCTCGGCATGACCGGCTCTCCTGCCCTGCGGGTCCCGCTGGACGGGCTGCAAAAGGGCGCACTCGTGACCGACCTTGTCTACAGCCCGCTCCGCACGACCCTTCTCGAAGAGGCCGCGGCCCGCGGGTGCCGGACGGTCGACGGCCTGGGCATGCTCATCCACCAGGCCGTCCCGGCCTTCGAGCGGTGGTTCGGCGTCCGCCCCGAAGTGACCGAGGCCACCCGCGCCGCCGTCCTGAAATGACGCACCTTCTCGGCCTGACCGGCAGCATCGGCATGGGCAAGAGCACGACGGCGAAGATGTTCGCCGAAGAAGGCCTGCCCGTCTGGGACGCCGACGCCGCGGTCTACCGTCTGTATTCCCGTGGCGGCGCGGCGGTGGAGCCGATCCGCGCCGCCTTTCCGGACGCAATCTCCGATGACGCCGTCTCGCGCGACCGGCTCAAGCAGATCATCGCGGCGGACTCCGGGGCCCTGTCCCGGATCGAGGCCATCGTGCATCCGCTGGTCGCCGCGGACCGCGCGGACTTCGTTGCCGGGGCCGACAGCGACATCGTCGTCCTCGACGTCCCGCTCCTCTTCGAGACCGGCGGCGACGCGGCGATGGACAGCATCGCAACCGTCTCGGTTCCGGCTGATATCCAGCGCGACCGCGTCCTCGCCCGCCCCGGCATGACCGAAGAGATGTTCCGCAGGATCCTTGCCCGCCAGGTCCCGGACGCCGAGAAACGGGCACGGTCGGACTTCGTGATCGACACGCTGACCATGGACGGCGCCCGCGCCGCCGTGCGAAGGATCGTCAGGACGATCAGGGAGCGGATGAATGCGTGAAATCGTGCTCGACACGGAAACCACCGGCTTCGAACCCGACAGCGGCGACCGCATCGTCGAGATCGGCGCGCTGGAACTGCGGGGCCACGTCCCGACGGGCCGCACCTACCACCAGTACATCAACCCCGAGCGGTCCATGCCCGCCGGCGCCTTCGAAATTCACGGCATCGGCCCCGATATCCTCGAAGCCGGCCCGCGCCCGCCCGAGGCCGGGGAAGTCACGCTCAGGGACAAGCCGGTCTTCAAGCAGATCGGCCGGGCCTTCCTCGATTTCGTCGGCGACGCCAAACTGGTGATCCACAACGCCGCCTTCGACATGAAATTCCTCAATGCCGAGCTGCGCTGGGCGGGCCTGCCCGAACTCGGCACGCTCGAGGACCGCGCCATCGACACGCTCGACATCGCCCGGCGGCGCTTTCCCGGCGCCCGCGCCTCGCTCGACGCGCTCTGCCAGCGGTTCGGCATCGACAATTCCTCGCGCACCCTGCACGGCGCCCTGCTCGACAGCGAGATCCTGGCGGAAGTCTACCTCGAACTGATCGGCGGCCGGCAGCCGGACTTCGCGCTGCAATCCGGCCCGACATCGACCACGTCGGGAGACAGCGGCGCCGACTGGCGCCCGCGTCCCCGTCCACGCCCCCTACCGCCCCGGATCACCGAGGCGGAACAGGCGGCACATGCCGAATTCATAGAGAAGCTTGGGGCCGACGCGCTCTGGAGGCGCGCCGGCTGAGGTGCCGTCAGGCCTGCGCGGCCGGGCTGTCCTTCTGCGCCTTTACCCGGCGGGCCAGTTCGCTGCGGTACAGCTGGACGAAGTCGATGGTATCGAGGTTCAGCGGCGGGAAGCCCCCGTCGCGGACCACATCCGACACGATCCGGCGGACGAAGGGGAAGGTCATCCGCGGACATTCGATCAGCAGGTAGGGATGCAGCTGCTCTTCGGGGACACCGTCGATGTGAAAGATGCCGGCGTACTCCAGCTCCATCACGAACAGGGCCTCGCCCGCCTCCTTCGTCTTGGAGGTGATCGTCAGCTTGGTGATGACCTCGAACTGCTTGTCCGCCTGCCGCTTCTTCGCATCCAGCTGAACCTGGACGGAAATATCGGGCGCCTGCTCGGTCTTGGTGCCCTTCTGCGCCATGATGTTCTCGAACGACATGTCCTTGACGTATTGGCCAAGGATGCGCTGGGTCACCTGGGTCTGCTGTCCGTTCTGGGCGGGCTGCTGGGCGTTGCCTGCGGGGGCGGCGCCGTTCTGCGGGGTCTCGTCGGCCATCGGTCACATCTCTCCGGTCATGCGGGTTTGGCGCGTCTGTTACCACCCGTGGCCCGGGGCCTCAATGCCGGGTCCACTCCGAGGGCACGTGCGTCGCCCGCTTCTCGGGGTCGACCTCGGTGTATTCGGCATCGACCACCCGGTCGCCGGGCCGCTCGCGCCGGGACCCGCCGCCGCCACCCTGGCCACCCATGGAAAAGCTCTGAACGTTCACCCGTTGCCGCACCCAGCGGAACACCGCCGTGCGGATGCCGGGCACCAGCAGGGCGAAGCCGACGGCATCCGTGAAGAACCCCGGGGTCAACAGCAGCGCACCCGAGAACAGGATCATCGCCCCATGCACGATGGGTTGCGTCGGGTCCTCCAGCCGATCCAGCGACCGCCGCAAGCGGCTGATTTCAGCCGCCCCCTGCGAGCGGACGAGGAAGGTCCCCAGCACCGCCGTCAGGACAACGATCAAAAGCGTCGGCCAGAGCCCGATCCAGCCGCCCACCTGGATGAACAGGGCGATCTCGATCAGCGGAACGGCGAGAAACAGGGCAAAAAGCCACATGGGCGGGCTCCTTCATATCCTTGTGGGCCGGTGGACTTGCCCCCGACCCTCACCTACATAGGAATGCAACCGACCCGCTGCCACGCCTTGTGCAGAAAAGAGCCGACATGAACTCTCCCATCCTGCAACTCCTCGTCCTCGCCGGGATCGCCGTGTTCCTTATCCTGCGCCTGCGGTCCGTCCTGGGATCGCGCGAAGGGTTCGAGAAGCCCCCGGTGCCGGTGTCCTCGCAGACCCGGCGCCGCTCCGACTTCGAGGTGATCGAAGGCGGACCCGACCGCGACATCACCGATCACGTCGAGGAAGGCAGCGACGAGGCCCTGGCCCTGGCCGAGATGAAGCGCGCCGAGCCGTCGTTCAGCGTGTCCGAGTTCCTGCAAGGCGCCCGTGGCGCCTACGAGATGATCCTGATGGCCTTCGAGAACGGCGACCTGTCGGACGTGAAACCCTTCCTCGCCGATGACGTCTACGAGGCCTTCCAGTCCGTGATCGACGACCGCGAGGCCAAGGGCCTGACCATCGAGGCGACCTTCGTGGGTCTGGCCGAGATTTCCCTGCGCGACGCCGCCTTCGACGAGGCGACGCGCGAGGGCGAGGTGACCGTCCGTTTCGTCGGCGAACTGACCAGCGTTGTCCGCGACAAGGCCGGCGACATCGTCGAGGGCAGCACCACCGAGATCAAGCGCCAGCGCGATATCTGGACCTTTGCCCGCCAGATGGGCACCGGCGATCCGAACTGGCAGCTGGTCGCCACCGGCGAATGAGGCAGGCAGGGCGGGCCGCGGCCTGCGCCCTCTCCCTGATCTGGGCCGGTTCCGCGATGGCAGAGACCACATTCACCCTGCTTTCCTTCGACCAGCTCGATGGCTGGGCCGAGGACGACCACGCCGCCGCACTAACCGTCTTCCGCAATACCTGCATGGATTTCGACGATCCCGACTGGCGCGCCCTCTGCGGTCTGGCCGAGGACGCCGCCGATGCCCGCGCCTTCTTCGAGATGCTGTTCCAGCCGGTCCTGATCGAGGACGGGCAGGAGGGCTTGCTCACAGGCTACTTCGAGCCCGAACTCACCGGAGCCCTCCAGCCCGATGACCGCAACCGCTATCCGCTCTACGCAATGCCCGAGGCCCCGCCCGAGGGCGGATGGCCCTCCCGCCGGCAGATCGAGGAGGACGGTGTCTTCGCCGGCCAGGGGCTCGAGATCGCCTGGGTCGACGACCCGGTCGACCTCTATTTCCTGCACGTCCAGGGCTCCGGCCGCATCCGCCTGCCGGGTGGCCAGGTCATCCGCGTCGGTTACGGCGGCAAGAACGGCTACGAGTACGCCTCCATCGGAGTCGAACTGGTGGCCCGTGGCATCTACGAGCCGCACGAGGTCTCGGCCGACGTCATCCGCAACTGGGTCCGCCGCAATCCCGAAGAAGGGCGCGAGCTGCTCTGGCACAACCCCTCGTTTGTCTTCTTCCGCGAAGTGAGCGAGGTCCCGGCGAACCTCGGCCCGCTCGGCGCGATGAACCGTTCGATCACCGCGGGCCGCAGCCTCGCCGTCGATCCGGCGTATGTCCCCCTCGGCGCACCGGTCTGGATGGAACGGGGCGAGGACGACCGCCGCCTCATGGTCGCCCAGGACACCGGCAGCGCGATCAGGGGAGCCCAGCGCGCCGACCTCTTCGTCGGCACCGGCCGGGCCGCGGGCCGCGAGGCCGGGCGCATCCGCGATCCGCTCCGCCTCGTCGTGCTCATGCCGATCCAGCGGGCCTATGCCCTGCTCCCGGAACCGATCGAGTGAGGCGGCCCCGGCATCTGAGCGCCGAGGAAAGGGCGCTGTGGGACCGCGTTGCCGACCGGACCGATCCGCTGAAAAAGCGGCCGACCAAGGCAGAAAAGCCGAAGCCGAAACAGGCTCTGTCCCGGCCCGAACCGCGCCAATCCCTGCCCAGCTTCACGATCGGAGAGGCCGCGCCCTACCGCGCCGACAATGACCTCGTCGCCTCCATCTCGGACCGGCTGCGCACCGCGCCGGTCCGCATGGATGCCAAGGCCCACAAGCGGATGACCCGCGGAAAGCTGGCTCCCGAGGCGCGGATCGACCTGCACGGCATGACGCTCGCCGAGGCGCACCCGCGCCTCGTCTCCTTCGTGATCTCCGCCCACGCCTCGGGGCATCGGCTGGTCCTTGTCATCACGGGAAAGGGCCGACGCAGCGACGAGGACGGCCCGATCCCCGTCCGCCACGGCCGCCTGCGGCACGAGGTGCCCCATTGGCTGACCTCACCGCCGCTGGCCGGAATCGTCCTGCAGGTGACCGAAGCGCATCGAAGCCACGGCGGGCACGGCGCGCTATACGTCTACCTGTCCCGAACCCGCTAGGCTGGCACGGGCCCGTGCGACGCCGATGGTCGCCAAGGCGCCAGCCGCGAGGAAATACAGTGCCAGCCAGACCAGCTGCTGCGCGAAGCTCATCCCCCAATCGATCAGCACGCCCGTGACCCCCGGCCCGATGGCGGTGCCGAGTACCATGATCGCCGTCCCTCCCGCCTTGATCGCGCCAAGGTAACGGGTGCCGTAGAACTCGGCCCAGAAGGACCCAAGCACCGTCGGCATCATCCCCTGCCCGATCCCGAAGATGACAAGGCCGATGCCCGCCTGCGGGATGGTCTGAGCCAGGCCGATGACCGCGAAACCGATCGCGAAAGGCAGCATCAGGAACCGCACGACGCGCCCTGCCCCGAACTTGTCCACCGCCTGCCCGCTGGCGAAGGTCGCCACGATCATCGTGATGGTGAAGATCGGCATCAACGCGACCCAGTCCGTCAGCAGCCAGCCCTTCACCTCGGTCAGGTGGACCTGGTGAAAGAACAGTGCCGTGCCCCAGGACGCGGGGCCCATGATCATCGGCACGATCATCCAGAACAGCGGATGGCGCATCATCTGGATGCGACTCCAGTGCAGCCCGTCCATCCCCCCGAACTCGGCCTTCTCGGCAATGGATTGCGGCGTCCGCTCCAGCCGAAGCAGGATCAGGAGCATCGGGATGACGATCAGGACCAGCCCCGCCGCGACCAGCCAGAGCGTCCGCCAGTTCGTGCTGACCAGCAGCGCCACGAAGACCAGGGGCAGAATCGCCTGCCCGAGCGAGAAGCCGACCGAGGCGATGGACAGCGCCGTCCCCCGCCGCGCCTCGAACCACCGGGCCATGGCGACCACGGACAGCTGGGTCGACATCCCCTGGCCGAAGAACCGCAGGGCGAAGACCACGAAGATCAGCATGACCGGCCCGGACACGATCGACATGGCCACGCAGGCCAGCGCCAGCCCTGGCAGCACGATCAACAGAAGCGCCCTGACGCGGAACACGTCCGTCAGCGTCCCCGCCCAGACCATCGCCGCGGCCGAAATCATCGTGCCCACGGTGTAGATCCCGCCCCAGGCGCCATTCGACAGGCCGAATTCCTCCCGGATCTCGCCGGCGAAGAGCGAGATGAAGTAGGTCTGCCCATAGGACGACGTGAAGGTGAGCAGCACGCCCGCCAGCAGAAAGGCGGCGTTGGCCCGCAGGAAGGTCAGAATCGACATGGCGCCTTTCCTCTGCCTGTTCGGCGGGAAAGAAAAGATGCTCGGCGCACATATTTTGACGTCAGGGCCACGCCCAGGACAGGGGGACCCGGGATCGCCACGGACACCGTCGTTAATATATTGTTAACAAAGGCGGAACCTTACCCGCGGATAAGGTCCCGCCATCCCCGCTCTCGGCTAGAGAACGTACCGGCTGAGGTCGGTGGAGCGCGTCAGCTCGGCGAGCTGGTCTTCGACAAAGGCGGCGTCGATGGTCACGGCCTCGCCCGACTTGTCCGGGGCATGGAACGACAGTTCCTCGAACACCCGCTCGATCACCGTGTAGAGGCGGCGCGCGCCGATGTTCTCCACGCTCTCGTTCACCTCGGCGGCGATGCGGGCCAGGGCGGCGATACCGTCTTCCGAGAAGGTGACCTCGACGCCCTCCGTCTTCATCAAGGCTTCATACTGCCGGGTCAGGGCATTGTCCGTCTCGGTCAGGATGCGGACGAAGTCGCCCTCGGTCAGGGCCCGAAGGGTCACCCGGATCGGCAGGCGGCCCTGAAGCTCGGGCAGAAGGTCCGACGGCTTGGCGATGTGGAAGGCGCCCGAGGCGATGAAGAGGATGTGGTCGGTCTTGACCGGCCCGTGCTTGGTGCTGACGGTCGTGCCCTCGATCAGGGGCAGGAGGTCGCGCTGCACCCCTTCGCGGGAGACGTCGGCGCCGCGGGCATCGGCATTGCGGCAGACCTTGTCGATCTCGTCGAGGAAGACGATGCCGTTCTGCTCCACCGCCTCGAGCGCCGCCTTCTTCACCGCCTCGTCGTCCAAGAGCTTGTCCGCCTCGTCGGCGATCAGCAGGTCGTAGCTGTCCGCCACGGTCACCCGCTTGGTCACGGTGCGCTGGAACGCCTTGCCGAAGATGTCGCCCAGGTTCATCCCGCCGGGCATCATGCCGGGCTGGCCGGGCACGTCCATCTGGCCGAAGGGGTTGGAATTGTCCTGCAGTTCCAGCTCGATGACAGTGTTGTCCAACTCGCCGGACTTCAGCTTCTTGCGGAACATCTCCCGCGTGCTCTCCCGCGCGTCGGACCCCGCGATGGCCGAAATCACGCGGTCCTCGGCGGCTTCGCGCGCCTTGGTCTTCACGTCCTCGCGCATCCACTCGCGGGTCTGCACGATGGAGGCATCCACCAGATCACGGACGATCTGTTCGACGTCCCGGCCGACGTAGCCGACCTCGGTGAACTTCGTCGCCTCGACCTTGATGAAGGGCGCGCGGGCCAGCTTGGCGAGGCGGCGGCTGATCTCGGTCTTGCCGACGCCGGTGGGTCCGATCATCAGGATGTTCTTGGGGTAGACCTCGTCCCGCAGGTCATCGGACAGTTGCCGGCGGCGCCAGCGGTTGCGCAGGGCCACGGCGACGGCCCGCTTGGCATCGGCCTGTCCGATGATGAACCGGTCGAGTTCGCTGACGATTTCGCGGGGAGTGAGGTCTGACATGGTGTTCCTGTGCGCAATTGGCGTGACCGGACACATACGCACCCTATCTGGAATTCCAACCCCGGCGGCATGCCGCCGCCGGAGAAGGAGTCCGAGGACATGACCCTCGCCGAAGATCAGAGCGCCACACCCGGCCCCGACTGGGACGGCCCCATCGTGATGGTGGCCAACCCCGGCTCGGGCCGCAATTCGCGCGACGCCGAGGTGATCGACCGGGTCAAGGAGGCGCTGGGCGCCGAACTGCGGCTGGTCGGCAAGGGAGACGACATCGCCAGGACCGCCCGCAAGGCATCGAAAGACGGCGCGGGCCTCGTCCTGTCCTGCGGTGGGGATGGCACGGCGATGGCCATTGCCTCGGCCCTGCTTGGCACCAACACCCCGCTCGGCGTCCTGCCGATGGGCACCTTCAACTATTTCGCCCGCGGCCTCGGCCTGTCCGAAGAGCCGGTTGAGGCGGCGGAACAGATCAGAACCGGCGAGGTCCACGAGACCCGGCTGGCCAAGGTCAACGACCAGGTCTTCCTCAACAACGTCAGCATCGGCATCTACCCCGCCATCCTGCGCGAGCGCGAGGACATCTACGCCCGCTGGGGCCGCCGCCGGGTGCTGGCCTACTGGTCGGTCATCAAGGCCTTCCTGCGGTTCCGCAAGCCGCTCAAGGTGACCATCGACCATGGGCAGGGGCCGCAGACGCACCGCACGGCGATGGTCTTCGTCGGCCGCTCCGCCTACCAGTTCGCCCGCTTCGGCCTCGAGGGGACCGATGCGATCGAGCAGGGCGGCTTCGCCGTGCTTGTCATCAAGGCCGGAACGCGGTGGCAGCTGTTCCGCGCCACCACCCGCCTGACACTGCGCACCGCGGCGGTCGGGAAGGACTACGAGCTGATCGAGACGGACGCGCTTACCATCGAGGTCGAGGGCGGCCGCCGCACGCTGATCGCCTACGACGGGGAAAAGCGATACGAGAGCGGGACGCTCCGGATCGCCATGTCGGACGAGACGCTCGCCCTCGTCCACCCGGCGCACGAGGCCGAATGACCCGGCTCGTCCACCTTTCCGACCTGCATTTCGGCAAGCACAGTCCGGACATGGAACCCCTCCTGCTGAAGGCGATCGAGGTGGCCGACCCCGATCTCGTGGTCGTCTCGGGCGACTTCACCCAGCGGGCCCGGTCCAGCCAGTTCGCCGCCGCGCGGGACTTCCTCGACCGGCTGAGCGCCCCGTGGCTGGGCGTGCCCGGAAACCACGACACGCCGCTGGATGAAATCTGGGTGCGGATGTTCGCGCCCTGGCGGCGCTATCGCCACGCCATCGACGCCGATCTGGAACCGAGGTGGGAAAACCAGGACACCGTCGTCGTCGGCGTGAACACGGTCAACCGCTTCTCCTGGCAGCGCGGCCGACTGTCCCAACGCCGGATCGTCCGCACTTGCGCCCGGTTCCGCGACACGGGCGAACGTTGCCACGTCATCGCCCTGCACCACCCGCTTCAGCACGGACCCGAGGTGGACAAGCGGCTGATGAAGGGCGCCGGCGTCGCGCTGGCCGAATTCGCCGAATGCGGCGCGCAGATCGTCCTGTCCGGCCACCTGCACAACACCATCGTCGCCCCCTTCCGCGCCGCGCCGGGCCTGCTGTTCGTCCAGGCCGGCACCGGGCTGTCGACCCGTCAGAGGGGCGAACCGAACAGCTTCAACATCCTCGACATCAAGGACGGGACGGTGACGGTGATGACCCTGGCCTCCGAGGGCAGGGAGTTCGACGAGGTCGCGCGCAATACCTTCCGGGACGAGGAGGGCGTCTGGCGCCGCGTCGGTCAGGCCGAGCCGATCGACTCCACGGTCAGGTTGCCGTTCGTGTAGACGCAGATGTCCGCCGCGATCGCCATGGCCTTGCGGGCGATGGCCTCGGCATCCAGATCCGTGTCCATCAGCGCCCGCGCGGCGGACAGGGCGTAGTTGCCGCCCGACCCGATGGCGGTCACGTCATGCTCGGGCTCCAGCACGTCGCCGGCGCCGGTGATGACGTAGAGGTCGGAGCCGTCGGTGACGATCAGGAAGGCTTCCAGCTTCTGCAGGTACTTGTCCGTCCGCCAGTCCTTGGCCAGCTCCACGCTCGCGCGTTGCAGCTGCCCCGGCGAGGCTTCCAGCTTCTTCTCCAGTCGCTCCAGCAGGGTGAAGGCGTCGGCGGTGGAGCCGGCGAAGCCGCAGACGACGTCGGACCCGCCGGGGGACAGGCGGCGGACCTTGCGGGCGGTGCCCTTGATGACGGTATTGCCGAGGCTCACCTGCCCGTCACCCGCGACCACCACCTTGCCGCCCTTGCGCACCGCCAGGATCGTGGTGCCGTGCCAGCCGGGAAAATCGGTATCCGCCATGATGGGTCTCCTGTCTGCTGGCCCGGACTTATGCCCGCTGGCCCCGCCCGGCAACCCGGGCACGAAAAAGGGCGCCGCGAGGGGCGCCCTTGTCGGTAACGGTGGAAACGTTCAGAGGCTGTCGTTGATCCAGCCCTGAAGCGCGGCCTTGGGGGCGGCGCCAGCCTTGTTGGCCACGATCTCGCCGTCCTTGAAGATGAACAGCGCGGGAATGCCGCGAACGCCCAGCTGCGCCGGCGAGTTCGGGTTCTCGTCCACGTTGACCTTCACGATCTTGACCTTGCCGGCCATGTCCTCGGAAATTTCCTCGAGCGCCGGGCCGATCTGTTTGCACGGACCGCACCATTCGGCCCAGAAATCGACGACGACCGGGATGTCGGACTGCCGGACCTCGGCGTCGAACGTATCGTCAGTAGCAGCTACAGTTGCCATAAGGCCTCTCCTTCGGCGCAAGATATCGAGGTTGGAACCTATGGACGGCCCCCGGTTTGGTCAAGGCAGGGGCGCCGAGGTAAAGGCGGATATGACGAGAGCGGGGGGCAGCGGCATCATCTGTGCCGTCGCGGTCCAGAGGATCGCCGTCTCGATCTCCCGGTCCGGGTAGATCTCTGCCAGCATCGCAGCGTAGGCCCCCATCTGGCGCAGGATGCCTTCCGGCACGTCCTCTGACGTCTCCGGGACCAGCCGGTTGCTCTTGTAGTCGATGGCCAGGACGCGGGTGTCGGTCACGACCAGCCGGTCGATGGCGCCGAGGAAGGGCCGCCCGCGCAGGGTCGCGCTGAGGGTCACTTCGGTCAGCCCACCTGCGGCGAACACCGGCGCCAGCTGCTCTGACCCGACGAGGGCGAGGGCATCGGCCACCAGCGCGTCGCGGTCGGGCACGGCATCGTCGGGCGGCACGGCCGAGACGATCTGGCGGGCGATTTCCGCCCGGTCTTCGGCGGGCGCGGAGGGCAGGGGCTCCAGCAGCAGGTGCAGCGCCGTGCCCCGTGCCCGCGCCGCCTCTCCGTCGGTCGCATCGTCCGTTTCGCCCGGGATCACCTTGGCGCCGCCGAGGTCCGACGGGGACAGCGGCCGGCCGATGTCGGGTATCGTTTCGGCGGGACCGTAGTCCGGCAAGGAAATGGGCGCCGACTGCTCGGCACGGTCGTCCACGGCCGGAACCATCGCGGCCCAATCCCCGGTTTCGTGCCGCAGCCCGGGGCCGAAGGGCGTCTCCAGCTCCTCGGTCGCGCCCTGCTCCAGCCCCGCGGCGATGGTCCCGTGCCAGCTGTCGCCCGGCTCCTTGCCGAGGTCGCCGGCCGCGCCGACGATGAGCCAGCTTTCGGCCCGGGTCATCCCGACATAGAGCAGCCGCCGCGCCTCGCGCGCCCGGTCCTCGCGCCGCGCGGCGATCTCTTCGGTGAGCCGGGGCGGCATGTCGTCGGCGCGGGGCTTCCAGATCGGCTGGCCGTCCAGCGCAATGATGTCGTCACGTTCCCTGTCCGGCCGGGCGTGGCAGTCGGGCAGGATCACGACAGGCGCCTCGAGGCCCTTGGACCCGTGGACCGTCATCACCCGCAGCTTGTCTCCCGCCGCATCCGCCTGGCGCTTGATCTCGAGGTCGTCCGCCTGCATCCAGCCGACGAAGCCGGTCAGGCTGGGCACCTCGTTCTGTTCGAAGGCGAGGGCCTGGGACAGCAGCGCGTCGATCCCGTCCTCCGCCTCGACCCCCAGCCGCGACAGGAGGCGATGCCGCCCCCGCCAGCGGTTCAGGATCCGGTCGATCAGGTCGTAGGGGCGCAGGAAATCCGCCTGCTTTCGAAGGTCGTTCAACATCGCAAGCGTTTCGGGGTGGGCCGTGTCGGCACGCAGCGCGGTCCAGAGGTACGACCCCGCCGGCCGGCGATGGGCAAGGTGGAACAGGTCCTGCTCGGTCCAGCCGAAAAGGGGCGAGCGCAGGGCGGCGGCGAGGGACAGGTCATCCTCGGGCAGGGCGAGGAACCGCAGCAGCGCGGCCAGGTCCTTGACCGCCAGTTCCCCGCCGATGCGCAGCCGGTCGGCCCCGGCGATGTTCAGACCCTCGGCCTTGCAGGCGCGGATGATATGCTCGAACAGGCCCGAGATCCGCCCGCGGACAAGGATCAGAATGTCGCCCTCGGTCACCGGGCTGGCCGTCCATTCGCCCGACTCGAGCCGCTTCCGGGGCAGCATGACCCTGCTGTCGATCATCCCCCGGATGTTCGCCGCGATCTCCTGCGCCAGCCGCAACTTGGGGTCGGTCGGCGCCACCCGGTCGAGGGGCTGGTTCCAGGGCGGCGGATCGGGTGCCTTCTCGGCCTCCACAACGGGCCAGAGGTCCACCCGTCCCGGCATGTCGCCGCGAAAGGCGATGTGGTTGATGTGTTCCTCGACGCCATCTGCCTCGGGCCCGGTGAAGACCCGGTCGACGGTCCCGAGGATCGCGGGGGAGGACCGGAACGAATGTTCCAGCGGCACGTCGATCAGCCGGTCCTGCGCCGCGTCGAGGGCCCCGGCGAAGTGGGCGCGCATCCGGTCGAACTCGGCCGGATCGGCGCCCTGGAAGGAATAGATCGACTGCTTCTTGTCCCCCACGACGAAGAGCGTCCGCCGCAGCTCGGGCCGTGCCCCCTCTCCGGCGGCGAAATCCTCGGCCAGGGTCCGAACCACCCGCCACTGGTCCGGGCTGGTGTCCTGCGCCTCGTCCACGAGGATGTGGTCGATGCCGCCGTCGAGCTTGAACAGCACCCAGTCCGCCACGGCGCGGTCGGTCAGGAGGGCCAGCGCCTTGGCGATCAGGTCGTCGAAATCCACCCGCGCTTCACGCAGCTTTCGGGCGGAATAGAGACTGTGGAAGGCGTGACCGTACCGATGAAGGGCGAGGCTGTCGGCATGTGCCAGCTGGGCCAGGACGCGGGGGCGCAGATCCTCGACGACTGCCATGATGTCCTCGACCTCGGCGATCAGCCCTGGGTCCTTCGCCTGGGTCCCCTTGGTCGGAAAGCTCCCGATCTTGGCGGCGAAAGGCGCCTTGGCCCCCTTGCCGAACAGCATCAGGCCGGTCAGCGCGGCAAAGCCGCCGAGGTCCAGAGGCTGCACGGCGAGCAGCTCTGACAGCTTGTCCGCGGCCTTGAGGTCCGCGGCACTGCCCGCGGCGCAAAGGTCCCGCAGCCGCCGCAGGGTGACGGCCACATCCGGCGACCGCAGATCGGCGATCAGGTCGAGCGCGGCCCGGCCGGGTTCGGACCCCAGGGCCGCCGCAAGGCGGGCCTCGTCCGGCGGCTTCGCAAAGGCCGAAGTCGACCCTATTCCAGCCAGAAAGCGGTCGAACTCCTCTCCGTTGTGGCGAAGTGCGACGGGGCCGGTCAGGTCGGGCCGGTCCTCTGCCAGCTGATCGGCGATCTCGGCCCGCATGAGCGCGCCGGCCCGGTCGTCCATTTCCTGGAACTGCGGACTGACCCCGGCCTCGAGAGGGAACCGGCGCAGAAGCGCGGCGCAGAAGGCGTGGATCGTCTGGATCCGCAACCCGCCCGGCGCCTCGATCGCGCGGGCGAACAGGCGTCGGGCACCGGCGAGGCGCGCGGGCGACAGGTCCTTGTCCGACCCCAGCTTGACCAGTTCCTCCGCCAGGCGACCGTCCGGCAGCATCGCCCAGCCGCCCAGTCGGTCGAACAGGCGG
>JAMWZF010000129.1 GCA_024304875.1 Paracoccaceae bacterium | reverse complement strand
CTCTACGGTGGATCGGGCGCAGACGTGTTCGTCTTCCGCGCGGTTTCGGAAAGCTCCGCCACGGCGGTCGACCTGATCGGCGACTTCACGTCCGGGGAGGACCTGATCGACCTTGCCGGGATCGACGCCGACAGTCTGACAGCAGGGAACCAAGCCTTTGACTGGAACGGTCACGGCGCCGGCGCCCTATGGGCCGACGGGGGCGCTCTTCGCGGCGACGTGAACGGCGACGGCGTTGCCGATCTTTTCATTGACCTCGGAGGTGCGTTGGCAGGCGTGGACGACATTCTTCTTTGATCGCACTGCCGGGCGTTCTGCCCATGAAATTGGCCGGAGCCGCGCCGATGCGCTGCCCCGGCCTGCCATTGCAGAGCTTCAAGCACTCCCCTCGGGCAGGCCGCCGCGGCAGTGCCGTCCCACCCGCAGCGATCGGTCCAGGAAAACCGCACAAAACGTCGCAGACTGTCATGCGCCATCAGGACAGCAAACCAAGAAACGCCCCTGCGCCGGGAACTATCTGACGACGTTCGGCATTGTTTTGCTTGTTACCTGCAGCCGAAGAGCATCAAGCCGAAGGGACGACCATGACAGACGCGACCTCTGCCGCGCCGACGAACCGAATACTCTTTATCGACGGTAACGAGATTCTCTGCGGAACGATGGCGCGAGAGATATCCAGGATCGACGGGAGCGTCTGCTTGGCTTGGGCGACCGCAGGCGCCGACCCGACGCCAGAGATCGCGGCAATTGCGCCGGACATGATCGTCGCCGATCCCAAGCAGGCAGATGTGAGCCCGGAGGCCTTGCGTCGCAGACACCTGGACATGTTCGGCGAACACGAGAGCGTCGCCTATATCCCTTCCGATGCAGCAGCGACTGCCCGCGCCTGCCTTCGCAGCAACTACACCGGCATCATCTCGCGCGGCGCATCGCTCAAGGCCTTCCGAGAGGCGCTGGAGTCGATTATTGCCGGCGGTTTCTACGTGGACGGCGTTTTCGGCCAGATCGATGCTGCCGCCCTCGCAATCGATGACCTGTCAGCCCAGTCCGAAGGGCTGACGGAGCGCGAGAAGGAGATCCTCGTACAAGTGGCCAAGGGGCGGGCTGCCAAGGAGATCGCTAGGGATCTCCGCATCAGCCCGAAAACTGTCGAAACTTACAAGTACCGCGCAATGAGCAAGCTTAGCCTCACGGATCGCGGAGCCGTTTACGATTTTGCCGAGGAGCAAGCATGGCTTGCGTGATGGGTCTGTAAATATCGACACCCGGATCGTTGTCGCTGACGAGAACCCGGTTCTTGCAGGATCCATTGGGACTTTGCTGAGCGAAGGGCTGGGCATCGACAGCGGCGCCGTCACCCTCGTCACCCCGATCAGCGACGTCCGGATCCTCGATGCGGCGCCCGATGTTCTGATCCTTGATCCGCTCCTGATAGACGATCTTCCCGGCCTGGTGAGAAAGGTCAGGGAGCAGCACCCTGACACGTCTCTCGTCTCCTACGCGTCGCGGCCGACCCTCGAATTGGCGCGCTACTGCATGGAAATCGGTTTTCGCGGGTTCCTGCCGAAGTCGATGGCCCCGAGAGCCTTTGTCGCCGCGATCCGCGTGATCCAGGCCGGCGGCACTTTCATTCACAAGACCTTCGTCCGCCAGATGCGCGCCGAAGAGATGTCCCCCACCGCCGGGCGCGTTCTGTCGGAGCGCGAGGAGATCACCCTGCAGATGGTGGCACGCGGCTACAGCAACCGCGAGATCGCGGAGCGCCTCGAGCTGAGCACCAAGACAGTGGACACCCATCGCACGCGGGCCATGCGTAAACTTGAGATCGCCTCGAAGCCGGAACTCGTCCGCGTCGCCTTTGCCCGGGGCTGGTTGTTCTGAAGCCCGCGTGTGGGGCAAGGCCCCACCACTTGTGGGAACTATCCGCGCTGCGCTGCAGAAAATCCGACCCCGCACCCGATGAAACCCCGACTGATCGGACTGCCTGTCAAGCATACCTTCCTTTCCGAACGGTGCGGCCCCGGCTGTGCCCGAACGAATTTTCCAACGGCCCCACGAGGGCGGAAAGGGACGAACAATGGCACGGATCAGCGTCTTCGGCATCGGATATGTAGGCATCGTTTCAGCTGCCTGCCTGGCCCGCGACGGGCATCAGGTCACGGCGGTCGACATCGACCAGGGCAAGGTCGACACCCTCAATGCGGGGCGAGCGCCGATCGTCGAGAAGGGGCTCGACGCCCTCGTCGCAGAAACGGTCGGCAACGGCACGCTCACCGCCACGGCGGACACCGGCGCCGCGATCCGCGATACCGATGTCAGCTTCGTCTGCGTCGGCACGCCGTCGGATCCCGACGGGTCGGTGGGGCTCGGCCACGTCGTGTCGGTCTGCGAGGCCATCGGCCGCGCGCTGGGGAACAAACAGGACTTTCATTCCGTCATCATGCGCTCGACCATCGTGCCCGGCACGATGGAGGAGGTCTGCATCCCGACCCTCGAGACTGCTTCCGGCAAGCGTGCCGGCCGCGACTTCGGCGTCGGCTACTTTCCCGAGTTCCTGCGCGAAAGCACCGCCATCGAGGATTACGCCGATCCCGGCCTGATCGTCTTCGGCGCGCTGGACGACCGGACCCGCGACATCCTGACCGCGATCAATCAGGACCTGCCTTGCGAGATGAACAAGGTCGACCTGCGCACCGCCGAGATGGTCAAGTACACCTCGAATTCCTGGCGGGCGATGAAGATCAGCTTCGCCAACGAGATCGGCAACATCGCCAAGGCCAACGATCTCGACGGCCAGGCGGTCATGCGCATCCTGTGCTCCGACGACAAGGTCGCGATGTCGCCCGCGTTCCTGCGGCCCGGCTTCGCCTTCGGCGGCTCCTGCCTGCCCAAGGACGTCCGCGCCCTGCGCCACGTGGCGCGCGTCAAGGACGTGCCGACGCCGCTTCTCGACGCGGTTCTGGAAGGCAACGTCGCCCAGATCGGCCGGGCGGAGGAGATGATTCATTCCGCTTCGAGAAAGGCCGTCGGCATGATCGGCGTCAGCTTCAAGAGCGGCACCGACGACCTGCGCGAAAGCCCGTTGGCCGACCTCGCCGCGCGGCTGATCGAGGGCGGGCAGGAAGTCCAGGTCTATGACCCCTACGTTTCGGAAGCGTTCGAGACCGATCCCGGCGCCGCCGGCCGCGGCAACGAGGTGGTGCCCGATCTCAGCGCCCGGATGGAAACCGACCTCGACACGCTGATCGAGAATTCCGACGTGATCGTCGTCGGCAACTCGTATCCCGAGGCGCAGGATCGCATCCGCGAGGCCGCCAAGGACGTTCGTGTTGTCGACCTGACCCGGATCGACCCGGCCATGGTGTCGGGCGAGCGCTACCAGGGCATCTGCTGGTAGTATCGCGATGCTCGGTCACCTGACATACATCGCGGCCTGCGCCGCCATCGCGCTGACCGTCTACGACGGCAATTTCAGCGGCGCCGAGGGCGCGATCCTGACGCTCGGCGTGATCGGCGCATGGCGCTACGGCTGGGGGCTGGTGAACTTCACCCGGGCGCTGGTCTACATCCACGCCCGCTACCCCCGGCAGAAGCGCGAGGCGGAGGCCGCCTATGCGGACCGCCCCGTGCCGGCGCACGGCTACTTCATGGTGACCTCCTACAAGATCGAACCCGAGGTGACCCGGCGGTCCTACCAGTCGGTCTTCGAGGCGGCCGCCGCCTCCGAGGGCGGGGCGACCATCGTCGCCTCGGTCGTCGACGGCGCCGACCTGCGCCTGATCCGCGACCTTCACGCCGCGAACCGGGACCGGCTGGGCCACGTCCGCCTGGTGATCGACCGGATCCCCGGGTCGGGCAAGCGCGACGCCATCGCGCGGTCGCTCCGCCTGCTGCAGCGCGAGGCGCCGACGGCGCGGGACGTGCTGGTCTTCGTGGACGGCGATACCTGCGTGCCGCGGGACATCGTGGCGCGCTCCGCCCCCTTCTTCACCGATCCGCGGGTCGGCGCGCTGACCACCGACGAACGTGTCGAGATCCCGAACGATCCGGCCTTCCGCGACTGGTTCCACCTGCGCTTTCAGCAGCGCCAGATGATGATGTCGTCGATGGCGCTGAGTGGCCGGGTGCTGACCCTGACCGGCCGGATGTCCGTCTTTCGCGCCGATCTGGCCACCGATCCCAGCTTCGTGCAGCAGGTGCAGCACGACCGGATCGACCATTGGCGGTTGGGCAACATCCAATTCCTGACCGGCGACGACAAGTCGACTTGGTTCTGGCTGCTCAGCCGGGGCTACCGGATGACCTACCTGCCGGATGTCCATTCGCTGAGCATGGAAAGCCAGCCCAAGCCCGGCTTCGCCGAAAGCGCCATCGCGCTGATGAAACGCTGGTTCGGGAACATGCTGCGCACCAACGCCCGCGCGCTGTCGCTGGGACCCTCACGCATCGGCACCTTCACATGGTGGTCGATCCTCGACCAGCGGGTGTCGATCTTCACCACGCTGCTGGGCCCGATCGCGGTGCTGCTGACGGCGATTTTCGCGACGCCGCTGGTGCTGCCCGCCTACCTCGCCTGGATCATGTTCACCCGCTACCTCTACTGCGCGGCGCTGTCCTTGTTCCGGCCCGGTTTCTTCCCGATCAGCTATCCGTTCCTGCTCTACTTCGGCCAGATCGTCGGCGCGACGGTCAAGAGCTACGCGCTGTTCCGGCTCGACCGGCAGAAGTGGACCCGGCAGAGCGCCGGCGGCGGCGCCGCACGGCTGGCCCTCGGCGCCCGGGTCAGGAACGCCTCCTCCACCGCCATCCAGGTCCTCGCCATCGGCTGGCTCGTGCTCGCCGCGAGCCTGCTGACCGGCATCCTTCATTGAATTCAGGAAAGAGCACCCCCCGATGACCTCTCCAACCGATCCACACCAAGACACGCAGACCCAGAGCGCGCGACTCCGGCCGATCCCGCACGGGGCCGGTAACGAATACCCGATGATCGACATGCCCTTCAGCGCAGTGATCGACGGGCGACGCTACACCGGTGACCGCATCTCGCTGGTCGAGGCCGAGGTCTCGGGCCTGATCGACCCCGCGCTGGACGACACCCAGCGCGTCGTGCAGCTGATCTTCGACTTCCCGGGCTTTCAGGTCATCCTGACGCCCACCTGCCGGATCGAGCAGCACCGCGACAACGGTGCCGAGCTGCATTTCACCGAGCCGACGGGCGATCACCACGCCCAGCTGCGCCAGCTGCTGAATGACTACATCTCGGGCGATCTGACCTCGACCGGGGCGCTGATCCGCAGCTCCGACCTGACCAACGGCCCCGCGCCGCGGCATCCCGCGGACACCCGCCCGGGGTTCGGCGCGCGCCTGCGCCGCCTCTTCGGGACGCTGGTGATCCTGGCTCTGGCGGCGCTTTTGATCGCAACTGCGGCCCTGCTGGTGGATCGCCGGGTCTTTACCACGCAGATCACGACCCCCGCGCGGGTCATGCCCGCGGGGCAGACCCTGCGAGCGACGGCCGACGGCCAGATCTCCTTCGTCGATCTGCAGGCGGGCGCGGGCGACGTGCTCTACGCGATCGACACTTCAGATGGTGAGACGCTGACCATCGCGATGCCCTGCGACTGCGCGGCCCGGCCGATCAACGCCACCCCCGGCGACACCGTGCTGGCGGGCGACGCGGTCGTGGCCGTCGCGCCGGGCGACGCCGGCCTGGTGGTCGAGGCCGAGATCCCGAGGGCGCTGATCTACGAGATCGAGCGCGCAGGTGGCGTCAGCGCCGAGCTCTCCGACGGCACCACCTTCACCGCCGCACTCGCCGAAGGCGCGCATATCCCCGCGGGAGGAGCGCCAGACGACTACGCCACTCTGACGTTCACGCCCGACGCGCCGCTTCCAGCCGAGGCCGCGGGCCGGATCGCGCGTCTTGCGGTCTCTCACGACCCCTTCGCGCAGGCCCGCAGCCGCGCCGACGCGGCACTCACCGACATCCAAACGCAGATCCAAAGACTGAAAGGGCCGACCCAGTGACCCAGAAGACCATCACACCCATCATCCTGTCCGGCGGCATGGGGACGCGGCTCTGGCCCCTGTCACGCGTGCGTCAGCCCAAGCAGTTCCAGCCGATCGATGGTGAGGGCAGCAACAGCTTCCTGCAGGAGACCGTGCTGCGCCACAGCGCGCCGGGCTTCGGCGACCCGCTTGTCGTCGCGAGCGTATCCGAGCGGGAGATCCTGTTCGACCAGCTTGCCGGCATCGCCACCCGGGCCCGCTTCATCGGCGAGCCGGTTGGGCGCAACACCGGCCCAGCCGTGCTCGCCGCCGCGCTGACGCTGGCCGAGACGGACCCCGGCGCGCTCATGCTGGTCCTGCCGTCCGACCACATCATCGAAGGCGATCTGAACGGGTCGGTCCATTCCGCCGCCGCGGCGGCCGACGAGGGGCACATCGTCCTCTTCGGGATCGTCCCGCAGCATCCGGAAACCGGCTTCGGCTACATCTCGGCCGGAGAACCGGTCGCCGGCCACGGCGTGGTTCACGAGGTCCGCCGCTTCATCGAGAAGCCGGAGCTCGCCGAGGCGACGCGGCTGGTCGAGGACGGCGGCACCTACTGGGCCTCGGGCATCTCGCTGATGCGCGCCGACGTGCTGATCGACGAGTTCGCCCGGCTCGCTCCCGAGACCCTGGCGGCGGTGCGCGAGGCCCTCGTGCAGGCCCGGCCCACCGAATGGGGCCCGCTGCTGGCGGAGGCGCCCTTCGCAAAGGCCGCCAACGAGCCGACGGAACGGCTGATCTTCGAACACAGCCCCCGGGTGACCGTCCAGCCCGTCGATGTCGAGTGGAGCGATGTCGGTGCTTGGCCAGCCGTCCATTCGCTGGGGACGAAGACCGACAAGGGCAATGTCGAAACCGGCCCCGTCGTCTCGCTCGGAACCTACAACAGCCTGATCCGGGCCGGCGACAAACTGGTGACCGTGGTCGGCATGGAGGGCGTGATCGTCGTCGACACCCCGGACGCGCTGCTGGTGACCAGCCACGCCAATGCGCAGATGGTCAAGGAGGCGGTTGGCGAGCTCAAGCGCGCGCACCGTGCCGAGGTGTTCACCCATGCCCCGCTGCGGCCCCGGACCGAGAATGTCTTCGTGCGCGAGGCGACCCTCGCCAAGGGTGAGGATCTGGTCGTCTCGGCCGGGCCTGACAGCGGCGTCGTCCTGACCATCGCCGGCGGCGCGGGACAGGTGACCAACGGCTCCGGCCCGCATCGCCAGACCAGCGGCGATCACCTCGCCATCGAGGCCGGACACACCGCGCGCGTGCACAACGCCGACCAGGCGCCCCTCACGATCGTGGCAGTCGATCTGGCCGGCGACACCGGGGGCCGCGCGGGCGGTGCCACCTTCGACTTCCAGAAGGGCCGTCATGCAACTGCCTGAGATCGCCACCCTTCGCCGCCTCGTCGCCGCGCTGGCCTGCGCTGCGGCCATCGGCGCCGGCCCGGCCACCGCGCAGGACAGCGACGGTGACGCCGTCGTGACGACCTCGTCCCTGCGTCTTGCGCTCATGCAGCTGGCGACCAGCGTCAATGCGAGCGTCTCTGACCTGATCGCGGAGGGGCCGGAGCAGGCGCTCTACCTTCAATCGGGCGAGGCCACGCTCGAAGAACTGGCGGCAGCGGCGCAGGCTCGGAAGATGGGCGACGCCATCACCCGGACCGAGGCGGGCCTGCATCTGGCATGGCCGCTCGTCGTCCTTCCCGGCGCGCAGCTGCGGATCACGGAGGGCGACCACCTGACACTCGGCCGGGACACCGGCGCGTTCATCCTCGCGCTCGGCTCCGTTTCGGTCGACGGCGCGACACTCCGGGCCGTCGGGCGGCCCTACGGCGACATCCCGGGCTTCCGTCCCTTCCTCGCCGGCGTCGGGCAGCGCAGCATCGCCATCACCGACAGCACCATCGTCGGCCTCGGCTACGGCGG
>JAMWZF010000128.1 GCA_024304875.1 Paracoccaceae bacterium | reverse complement strand
GCCCCTTTTCCCGCGCAACCGGCGAGGGCTGACCCATGGCCTCGAAACTGACCCAATCGAACCGGGCCGGATGGCTCTTCGCGCTGCCGGGCTTCGGCCTGATCGCGGCCTTCATCATCCTGCCGTTCTTCTTCGCCTTCTGGCTGTCGCTGACCAACCAGCGGCTGATCTCGCCCAACCCGACCGAGTTCGTCGGGTTGCAGAACTACAGCGCGCTGATGTCGCTGGCCGTCATCACGCTCGAGCCGGAACGGGACGACGCCGGCGCCGTGCTGCGCGACGAGGATGGGGCGATCGAATACCCGAGGGTCCGCAGCATCACCCGGTCGGACGACTACCCGCAGTACCGGGGGATGCAGGAATGGTTCCGCTGGCAGTCGGGCGACACGGCCCGGGTCCTCGTCGCCTCGGACGTGGTGTTCTGGAAGGCGCTGACCAACACACTTCTCTTCGTGCTGGTCGTGGCGCCGGTGCAGGCGGCCTGCGCCCTCGGCCTCGCCCTGCTGATCAACCAGCGCCTGCGGGGGATCAACGTCTTCCGGGCGCTCTACTTCATGCCGGTCGTGGTCTCCATCGTCGTCGTCTCGCTGCTCTGGCGGTTCATCTACGACGGCGAGGACGGCCTCCTGAACTCGGTGCTCGGGTTCCTGACCTTCGGCTGGTTCGAGGGGCACGACTGGCTGGGCGACCCGGACACGGCGCTGGGGTCGATCATGGCGATGTCGATCTGGCAGGCCGTGGGCTTTCACATGGTGATCTGGCTCGCCGGGCTTCAGACCATCTCGCCCACGCTTTACGAGGCGGCCGCCATCGAAGGCTCCTCCAAGTGGCAGACCTTCCGATACGTGACCTGGCCGGGGCTGCGGAACACGGCCGTCCTGATCCTCATCGTCATCACGATGCAGTCCTTCGCCCTCTTCGCGCAGATCGACGTGATGACGAACGGCGGGCCGCTCGACAGCACGCAGACCATGGTCTTCCAGGCGGTGGAGCGCGGCTACGGCCGGCAGGACATCTCGGGCGGCTCCACCATCTCGGTCGTGCTGTTCCTTCTGGTGCTGACGATCTCGCTGATCCAGCGCTACCTGACACGGGAGAGGACCTGACATGGCCGCCATCACCCCCGACAACCACGGCCTGCGCCTGTTCGTGCGCTACCTCGTGCTGGTCCTCGTCGCGCTGATCTTCGTCCTGCCCCTGCTCTTCATGGTGATGTCGAGCCTCAAGCCGGACCTCCAGCTTCTTGCCGACACCTCCTCCCTCCGGGCCTTCCTGCCGGTGGGGGACATCGGGCTGCAGAACTACCAGGCGGCCTTCGACCGGGCGCCGGTGCGGCTCTTCGTCTTCAACTCGGTGCTGGTGACGGGCACGACCGTCGCGCTCAGCCTCGCGGTCTGCTCGCTCGCCGCCTTCTCCTTCGTCTTCCTCAACTGGCGGGGGCGCGAGCTGATCCTGTCGATCATCCTCGCCACCCTGATCGTCCCGTTCGAAACCATCGCCATCCCGCTCCTCCTCATCGTCAGCAAGCTGCCGTGGATCGGGCTGGAGGGGATCGAGTGGACCTGGCTCAACACCTACCGGGTGCAGATCATCCCCTGGGTCGCGGACGGGCTGACGGTCTTTCTCTTCGTGCAGTACTTCAAGGACCTGCCGGGCGAACTGGTCGAGGCAAGCCGGGTCGAGGGGGCCTCGTGGTTCCAGATCTACTGGCGGGTGATCCTGCCCCTGTCCGGGCCGGTCATCGCGACGGCCGCGATCCTGAAGTTCCTCGTCATGTACAACCAGTACCTCTGGCCCCTCATCGTCGTGCAGCAGGAACAGTACCGGCCCGTCATGGTCGGCCTGCAGTACTTCTTCCAGCTCGACGTCGCCTGGGGCGAGGTCATGGCGTACCTGACGCTCATCACCGTCCCGGTCCTCGCCTTCTACCTCGTCCTGCAACGCGCGTTCATCGCCTCCATCGCCTCGACCGGCGTGA
The DNA here is from genome assembly GCA_024304875.1 of Paracoccaceae bacterium. Taxonomy (GTDB): domain Bacteria; phylum Pseudomonadota; class Alphaproteobacteria; order Rhodobacterales; family Rhodobacteraceae; genus JAMWZF01. The sequence goes on along the minus strand of JAMWZF010000128.1, from coordinate 6,006 downwards.
AAGGATAAGCCTCATGACACTCGCCCTCGAACACGACTGGATCTGGGATTCCTGGTACGTCCACGACGGGGAGCTCTGGCACGGGTACTTCCTCAAGGCCCCGAAATCGCTCATCAATCCCGAGCTGCGGCACTTCAACGTCAGCCAGGGCCACGCCACCTCGACCGACCTCAAGACCTGGGAGCACAAGGGGACGACCTTCGCCCCCGCGGCGGGCCCGGCCTGGGACGACTACACCACCTGGACCGGGTCCGTGGTGCGCGGGGACGACGACCTCTGGCACCTGTTCTACACCGGCACGCGCAAGTCCGAGGAAGGGCTCTACCAGCGGATCGGCCACGCCACCTCGAGCGACCTGCACACCTGGACCCGGGTCGGCGATGGCCAGTGCCTCGACCTGACCGGCCCCGCGGCCGACCACTACGAGGCCGACCTGATGCACGGCTTCTGGCACGACCGGGCGATGCGCGATCCCTGGGTGATGCGCGACCCGGACGGCGACGGCTGGCTGATGTTTTTCACCGCCCGCGCCCCCGGCATCCCCGAGGCCAACGCCGGCGGCGCCATCGGCTTCGCCACCTCGCCCGACCTCAGGGACTGGACCCTGCAGCCGCCCGTCTTCACCGGCGGCTACGGCCAGCTCGAGGTGCCGCAGGTCTTTCAGGCCGAAGGCCGCTGGTACTGCCTGTTCTGCACCGCCGCGCAGCATTTCTCCAAGGAGCAGGCCGAGGCGCTGGAGGGCGGCCCGGTCACCGGCACCCACTACCTGATCGGCGAGAGCCCCCGCGGCCCCTGGCGCGTGGCGCCCGGCTTCCTCGACGGCGCCCTGCCCTGCCGGCGCTATGCCGCGCGGATCGTCGAGACGGAAGACGGCCTGCGCATCCTCGGCTTTGCCGACCACCCCACGGGCGAGACCTTCGTCGGGGAAATCATGGACCCCGAACCCGTCATCGTCACCGGGGAGGGCCTGCTCAAGGTCGTCCCCCCCGCATCGGAGTAAGCGCCATGGCGAACGTCAGGCTGAGCAACGTCACCAAGAGCTACGGCGCCGCCGAGGTCATCAAGGGCGTCGACATCGACATCGCGGACGGCGAGTTCACCGTCTTCGTCGGCCCCTCGGGCTGCGGCAAGTCCACGCTCCTGCGGATGATCGCGGGGCTGGAGGACATCACCTCCGGCACGCTCGAGATCGGCGGCCAGGTGGTGAACGACAAGCAGCCCAAGGAACGCGGCGTCGGCATGGTGTTCCAGTCCTACGCCATCTTCCCGCACATGACGGTGCGCGAGAACATCGGCTTCGGCCTCACCATCGCCCGCGCGTCCAAGGCCGAGAGGGACGAGAAGGTGACCGGGGCCGCGCGGGTTCTCCAGATGGAGCACCTGCTCGACCGCCGCCCCTCGCAGCTCTCCGGCGGGCAGCGCCAGCGCGTCGCCATCGGCCGGGCCATCGTGCGCAACCCTTCGGTCTTCCTTTTCGACGAGCCGCTGTCGAACCTCGACGCCGCCCTGCGCATGGACATGCGGATGGAGATCGGAAAGCTGCACAAGCAGCTGGACGCGACGATGATCTACGTCACCCACGACCAGGTCGAGGCGATGACCCTGGCCGACAGGATCGTGGTGCTGAAGGACGGCAGGGTGATGCAGACCGGCTCTCCGATGGAGCTGTATCACGAGCCCGCCAACCGCTTCGTCGCCGGGTTCCTCGGCGCGCCCTCGATGAACTTCCTCGAGGTGGAGGTGATGGAGGTGAACGGCGGAGAGGCGAAGGTCCGCAACGCCGCGCTCGAGCCCATCGTCGTCGGCACCAGGGGCCGCGCCATCGAGGCGGGCGGCACGGCGGTGCTGGGGGTCCGGCCGCAGTACCTCACCCCCACCGCCGCGGGATCGGGGATGCTGCACGGCAAGGTCCGCATCGCCGAGCGCCTTGGCGCCGAGACGGTGGTGGACCTCAAGCTGCGCGACGGCACCCCCCTGATCGCGGCCTTCGGAGAGGACAGGGTCTTCGAGGACGGCGAACCCCTCGACCTCGTGTTCGAGTCCGCGTCGGCTCACCTGTTTCCGAAGGAGGGGTGACCCCGCGCGCCTGATCCCGCCCGAGGCGGCCGGATCGTCTTCCTGCACGGGACGCGGGCTTGCGGGGTCGCAGACGTGGCTCGTGCTGGACGTGATCAGGCGCGCGCCCGGCGCATGGGCCAGGGCAGACGCGATCGGGGTGACGGTCCCCTCCGGGATGCTCTTCCGGATCAGCCCGGTGTCGGCGGTTCGTGGGTCCGGCGACCACTGCCATTCGGCAGGAACAGACTCTATTGCACGACGATCCGCACGTCCCGGATCGTCCGGTCCGCCGCGCTGCAGGCCGCGATCAGGCGGCTGCGCAGGTGGGTGTCGACGTAGGAGGCATGAAACCGGCTCGGGGCCGCCAGGAAAAGGATCCCGCGGTCCTGCTCCTGCACCCGCAAGGGTGCGAACCAGGCGGAATAGAGACTGGAATTCTCGGCCGAGAGCTGCCGCGCCACCCGCGCCCAGCACGCGGCGCCGGGCCGGTCGTCGGCCTCGGGAAGAGGCTGCGACGCCTCGGCCCGGTGCAGGGGAATGACGTTCCCCGGCGCGGCGACGTCGGGGCCCTGGGTGCCTGACATGCGCGCCGTGTAGTCGGGGCCGACGGCCTCCCAGTAGGGCATCGTGCTGTGCAGGGTCCGGTCCAGGTCGATCCGGTATTCGGCCACCCTGCCCCGCGCCGCCGGACGATGCAGGTCGATCCATTTCAACTGGCGCAGCGCCGAAAGTTCGCGCTTCGCCGTCCGTTCGGTCACGCCCCACATCGACGCCATCTCGCGCAGGCCGACGGCGAAGGTGCCGCTTTGCCAGTTGTACCGGGCCGTGACGAGCAGCGACAGGCGCAGGGCGAGGCGCGCCTGGACCGGGTCGCCCTGGGCGGCGGTCACGAGCAGCGCCGTGATCAGGTCGTATTTCAGCGCCGCCGCGCCCGGCCCGGTGAGCCGCCGCCGCATGGCGCCCCCGGTCTGTCCCTGGGTCATCCCGTCGTCTTTCCTGCTCGTGCCGGGGGTCCGGCTGTGCCTCGAGGATCGGGAGAGACGCACCCTCTGCCGTGGCGCTTTCCAACGTATTTCCCGACCTTGAGGGGATTAGCGTCTGATAGGGCCGATCTGTCAAGGATTCGTGTGGACGGCGTCCGGTCCTATCCTCGATCAAAGATTGAAACCGGTATGTGACTGGTATTGGAGGACGTCCCTGATGTCACCCTATTCGGTCTTGATGTCCCCTCAAGATCTCGTCTGACCGGCCCGGATGTCCCCCCAAGTCTGGCGCCCTTGCGCGGCTGGCCCCCGAATCGCCCTTGGGCCCGAATCGGCGGGCGTCGGCCCCTGCCCTCCCGGCGGCGGCGGACCTTACCCGCGGATAAGGTCCCGGCGTGCCCCATCATAGGAAACTCGACAGATCGGTCAAATTCGGCGTAAATGGCGATAGAGCAGAATTTTACGTCCGAGGCAGATATGCTAACGCACAGCGACCTTCGAGAGATGCAGACACGGTCCCTCAAGATGCAGGGGTGGATCCGGCAGCAGACGTTCTCGCCCGAGAACGTCAAGACCCTGCGCCGGTTCTCCTCGTGGGAGGTGTCCGAACTGATCCTGGGCCTGAACCAGAGCACCTTCCGCGGCAAGATGGCCGCGGACCCCACCTTACCCGCGGGTAAGGTCGAGCCCGACGGCCGGCAAAGGTGGTTCACGCTGGACGAGGTCAACACCCTCCGCCGCAAGCTGCGCCCCCGCGGCAAGTCCCTGATGCCGACCCGCCCCGGCGGCCGGGCCTTCCGCACCGCCATCGCCAACTTCAAGGGCGGCGCCGGCAAGTCGACCGTGGCCCAGCACTTCGCCCACGCCGCCGCCCTCGACGGCTACCGGGTGCTCTGCGTCGACTTCGACCCGCAGGCGACCCTCTCCCACTCCATGGGCCTGACCGACGTGAGCGAGGAGCGGACGGTCTGGGGCATCATGGCCCGCGACCTCATCCGCGAGACCGAGGCCCAGAACGCCGCTCCCCGCGGCGCCGCGAGCGGGACCGCCCTGCCCCGCCGGTCGATCCCCGGCTCGATCACCGACCTCGGGCTTCAGGACCTGCGGATCGCCGACTTCATCCAGCCGACCAACTGGCCGACGATCGACCTGATCCCCTCCTGCGCCAATGCCGCCTTCGTGGAGTTCGCCTCCGCCCAGTACCGGCACCTCAACCCCGAGTGGTCCTTCTTCGCCGCCGTCAGCCGGTTCCTCGACCAGCTGCCCGACGACCAGTGGGACCTCATCTTCTTCGACTGTCCGCCGGCCATCGGCTACCAGTCGATGAACGCGGTCTTCGCCGCCGACATGCTCTATATCCCCTCCGGCCCCGGCTACTGGGAATACGACAGCACCACCTCCTTCATCGGCCAGCTGTCCGAGGCGCTCGAGGACCTGGCCCACGGCTTCGAGGACACCTTATCCGCGGGTAAGGTCACGCTGCCCAAGGCGTTCCACGACGTCCGCTTCCTGCTGACCCGCTACGAGCCCGGCAACGACCTGCACCGCGCGATGCAGGAAGCCTTTGGCAAGGTCTTCGGGGACAAGCTGGCCGAGCACCCGATCGAGATGACCCGCGCGGTGGAACAGTCCGGCCGCTTCCTGTCCTCGATCTACGAGATGGATTACCGCGACATGACACGGGAAACATGGCGCCGGGCACGGGCGAGCTTCGACCGGGCCTATGCCGAGTTCAAGGCGACGATGCTGCCGCACTGGCAGGCCGTGGCGGCAGGGCAGGGGACCTTACCCGCGGATAAGGTCGCCGCGAAAGAGGAGGCTGAGGCATGAGCCGCAAGCGCCGCATCTTCGACATCGACATGCCGGACGAGGTCCCCGAGGCCGCGCCCGCGCCGGAGACGAAAAGCGCCGAGGCGGCCCGGCGCGGCCCGATGGCCGCCGCGATCAGCGAGAACGCCGAGGCCCTTCGCCAGCGGCGTGACGCGTCCGAGGCGATCCGGGCCGAGAACGATGCCCTGGCCCACGAATACGTCGCCCTGCGCGAAGCGGGCCATGTCGTCCAGGAGGTGCCGCTGGACGAGGTGCATTGCCACCTTCTGACCCGCGACCGCCTGCCGGGGGAGGACATGGAGCTGGCCGAGCTGGTCACCTCGATCCGCGAGATCGGCCTGTCGAACCCGATCCGCGTCATCCCGCGGCCGGACGGAACGGGGTTCGAGCTGGTGCAGGGTTTCCGCCGTCTCAGCGCCTACCGCGCCCTTCGGGACGGCACCTTACCCGCGGATAAGGTGGGCGAGGAGACCTTGCCCGCGGATAAGGTCGGGGCAGGGCAGGGGGCCTGGGACCGGATCCCGGCGCTGATCCTGCCCGGCGCGCCGGACATCGCCGGTCTTTACCGCCGGATGGTGGACGAGAACGTGATCCGCAAGGACCTGTCCTTCGCCGAGATGGCCCATGCCGCCACCGTCTACGCCGCCGACCCGGCGACCGAGGCGCAGGACATCGGCGAGGCGATCGGCGCCCTGTTCCAGTCCGCGCCCTATTCCAAGCGCAGCTACATCCGGTCCTTCGCCTACCTGCTGGACCGGATCGGCGGCCTGCTGGAGTACCCGGCCGAGATCCCCCGCGCCCTGGGCCTGACCCTCGCGCGAGAGATCAAGGACCGGCCCGAGCTGGTGAGCCTTATCCGCGGGGAACTTGACGGCTGGGAGAACCGGTCGGTCGCGGACGAGCTGGAGGTGCTGCGCCGGGCCGCCGGCGCTGGCGAGGGCACGGAGGCGGCGTCGCCGTCCAGGGGGCGAGCGGCCGGGACGGCGGGGCAGGGGGGGCGGACCAAGACGACGTTCCACATCCAGTCCCGCGCCGGCCAGGTCAAATGCACCGCCGGTCCCGGCCGGCTCGAGATCAAGGTGGGCCGCGACTTCTCGACCATCGACCGCGCCCGGCTCTGTCTCTTATACACATC
>JAMWZF010000127.1 GCA_024304875.1 Paracoccaceae bacterium | reverse complement strand
GATCATCAGGTCGTCTTCGCCTTCGAAGAGGAACAGCAGGGCATAGGCGCCTTCAAGCCGGCCGAGCGTCTCTGACACGGCCTCGCGGGGGGACAATCCCTTTTCCAGATAGCTTTCGCACAGCTGCACCACCGTTTCGGTGTCGGTTTCCGTCTCGCAGGTGATGCCGGCATTGCCGAGTTCCTCGCGCAGGGCCCGGAAATTCTCGATGATGCCGTTGTGGACGACAGCGACGCGACCGGCCCTGTGGGGATGGGCGTTGTTGGTCGTCGGCGCGCCGTGGGTGGCCCAGCGGGTGTGACCGATGCCGGACTTTCCGGTCAGCGGTTCGTGCATGAGCAGGTCGCTGAGGTTGATCAGCTTGCCGACCGCCCGGCGGCGGTTGAGCGCGCCATCCTCGACGGTGGCGATACCGGCGCTGTCGTAGCCGCGGTATTCCAGCCGTTTCAGCGCCTCCACCATCAGCGGCGCCGCCTCGTGGCTGCCCAGAACTCCGATAATCCCGCACATGAGTTTACCCTCTTTGCGCCTTGATCTGTTTCAATTTTTCCCGCAGGCGCGTCGCCATCCCCGGCTTGTTCACCTGCCGCGCGCGCCCCAGGGCCAGTGCGCCATCGGGCACGTCGGAGGTGACGACGGACCCGCTGGCCGTCATCGCGTCGCGGCCCACCGTGACCGGCGCGACCAGCATGGTCGAGGAGCCGATGAAGGCGCCCTCGCCGATCTCGGTCCGGTGCTTCATCACGCCGTCATAGTTGCAGGTGACCGTGCCCGCACCAAGGTTGGCGCGGCGCCCGACATGGGCGTCGCCGACGTAGGTGAGGTGATTGACCTTTGCCCCTTCGTCCAGCACCGCGTTCTTGATTTCCACGAAATTCCCGACCCTTACGTCCTCGGCCAGTTCGGCGCCGGGGCGGAGGCGCGCGTAGGGGCCGACCACCGCGCCGCGGCTGACATGAGCCCCCTCGAGATGCGAGAAGGCCCGGATCGTCGCGCCGGTCTCGACCGTCACGCCGGGGCCGAAGACGACGTTCGGCTCGACCGATACGTCGCGGCCGAGGACCGTGTCGTAGGCGAAAAAGACCGTCTCGGGTGCGGCGAGGGTCACACCGCCGACCAGCGCCTCGGCCCGTGCCCGGGCCTGGAAGGCGGCCTCGGCGGCGGCGAGGTCGGCGCGGGAGTTCACCCCCAGCGTCTCGGCCTCGTCGCAGGTGACGAAGCCGGCCGAGAGGCCGCGGCTCCGCGCAATGCCGGGGACGTCCGTCAGGTAGTACTCGCCCGCGGCATTGTCGTTCGTCACGGCCGCCAGCAGGTCCCAGAGCAGGGCCGCATCCGCAGCGACCACCCCCGAATTGCAGAGGGTTATGGCCCGTTCCTCGTCTGTCGCGTCCTTGTATTCGACGATCCGCTCCAGCGTGTCGCCCGAGGTGACGAGCCGTCCGTAGCGGCCGGGATCGGCGGCCTCGAAGCCAAGCACGACGACATCGTGGCGGGTCCGGGCCTCGGCCATTTTCGTCAGCGTCTCGGCCGAGATGAACGGCGTGTCGCCATAGAGGACGATAACGTCGCCCGAGATCCCGTCCAGCGCCGGTCGGGCCTGCTGCACGGCGTGGCCCGTGCCGAGCCGTTCGGTCTGCTCCACGATGGCGATGTCGGGGTCCCAGTCCCTGGCTGCTGCGGCGACGGCCTCGCCCTCGTGTCCGGTGACCACCACGCATCTTTCCGGCGACAGGGCCGCCCCCGCCCGCAGCGCGTGAACCAGCAGCGGGGCACCCGCGACCTCGTGCAGGACCTTCGGGCGATCCGACAACATGCGCGTGCCTTGCCCCGCCGCAAGAATGATGAGGGAGGTTGTCATGACTGCCCCTTAAGTCCTTTTCTTGCCGTTCTTCTACCGCGCATGGGCGGCCACGCAAGATATTGTGCTTCACTTCCGGTGACAGCGGGTTACACCCTCACCTCATGGGAACTGTCATCTTCGACCTCGACGGCACGCTCGCCGACACCAGCCGGGATCTGATCGCCGCCGCGAACGCCTGTTTCATCGACCTCGGCCTCGGCGAGGTGCTCAGCCCCGAGACAGACGCCGGCACCGCCCTTCGGGGCGGACGGGCGATGCTGACCCTCGGGTTCGAGCGGACGGGGACCCACGGTCCCGACGAGGTGGACCGGCAGTATCCGCGCCTGCTGGAGGCCTACGGGCAGGCGGTCGCCGTGCATTCCCGCGTGTACCCCGGCGCGATGGAGGCGATCGCGGCCCTCACCGCGGCCGGCTACGGCGTCGGCATCTGCACCAACAAGCCCCAGGGCCTGGCCGAGGCTCTTCTGTCCGAGCTTGGCGTCCGGGACGCCTTCGCCAGCCTGATCGGCGCCGACACGCTGCCGGTTCGCAAGCCCGACCCCGAGCCCTTGCGCGAAGCGGTGCGCCGCACCGGCGGCGACCCGGCGGCCTGCGTGCTGATCGGCGATACCGAGACCGACCGCGAGACCGCCCGCGCCGCGGGGGTTCCTTGCGTCCTCGTCACCTTCGGGCCGATGGGCGAGGGCGTGCATGACCTCGGTCCCGAGGCGGTGATCGGTCACTTCGACGAACTGCCGGCCGTCATTCGCGGCCTCGGCCTTGCGCCCCGCGGGGCCTGACGGCAGCATCCCCGCCATGGAGCGTTTCACCGGCCAGTTCACCCAGCAGGAACCGATCCCCGAAGAGGCGGTCGCCGCCGCCCTGCGCGTGCTGCAGTCGGGCCGCCTGCATCGCTACAACACCCTTGGCGAGGAGGTGGCCGAGACCGCCCTGCTGGAAGAGGAATTCGCCGCCTACACCGGCGCGGCATACTGCCTTGCCGTGGCCTCGGGCGGCTATGCGCTTGCCACGGCCCTCCGCGCGGTGGGGGTGACGCCGGGCGATCCGGTGCTGACCAATGCCTTCACCCTCGCCCCGGTGCCGGGGTCGATCGCCGCCGTCGGGGCGCGTCCCGTCTTCGTCGAGGTCACGCAGGACCTGGTGATCGACCTCGACGACCTGGCGGCGAAGCTGGACCGGGCGAAGGTCCTGATGCTGTCCCACATGCGCGGGCATATCTGCGACATGGATCGGCTGATGGCGCTGTGCGATGCGGCCGGGGTGACGGTGGTCGAGGACTGCGCCCACACGATGGGGGCCCACTGGGGCGATGTGCCGAGCGGCCGGCACGGGGCCGTGGGCTGTTATTCGACACAGACCTACAAGCACATCAACTCGGGGGAGGGGGGGCTCATGGTCACCGACGATCCCGAGGTGGCCGCAAGGTCGATCCTGCTGTCGGGCTCCTACATGCTCTACGACCGGCACCGCGCCGCGCCGGGGCCGGAAGCCTTCGACGGGCTGCGGCTTCGGACGCCGAACATCTCGGGCCGGATGGACAACCTGCGCGCGGCGATCCTGCGCCCGCAGCTGGCCCGGCTTCCCGAGCAGGCCCGGCGGTGGAACGCCCTGTACCACGTGGTGGCCGGCGGGTTGCAGGGTGTGCCCGGTATCTATCTGCCCCGGCGGCCCCAGGCCGAGCGCTACGTCGCCTCGTCGATCCAGTTCCTGCTGCCGGGATGGGAGCCCGGGGCGGTTCGGGCGGTGGTCGACGGATGTGCGGCAAGAGGGGTCGAACTGAAATGGTTCGGACGGCCCGAGCCGCATGGCTTCACCTCGCGCTATTCGTCCTGGGTATATGCGGCGCCGGAAGCGCAGCCGCGGACCGACGCGGTCCTGGACGGGCTTCTGGACATGCGCCTGCCCTTGACCTTCTCCGAAGACGACTGCGCCGTTATCGCGCGGATCGTCGGCGACGAGGTGCGCAAGGCGGCGTGATCCGGCCGCGGTCAGCTCAGGCCGCGGCCGCGGCAATTGCCTGGCGCTGGGGGGACCGCTGAAGGAACACCGTGAAGATCGCGCCCACCCCCTCGCTCGAGGTGACTTCGATCCGCCCGCCGTGGGCCGCGACGATCCGCTTGCAGACCGCAAGGCCGAGACCGCTGCCCGCCGCCGTATGGAGCCGCGCGAAGAGGCGGAAGATCCGTTCATGGTGTTCTGCCGGTATCCCGATCCCGTTGTCCGATACGGCGAAGGCAACTTCGGCCTCCGGCGCCGTCACCGGCCGGATGCGGATGATCGGAGGGACCTCGGGGCGGGTGTACTTCAAGGCGTTGTCGACGAGGTTGAGCAGCAGGCGATAGGCCTGGGCACGGTCGGCGCAGAGGCGGGGAAGGGTGGCCCTGTCGATCCGGGCGCCGGTGGCCTCGATCGCGGGCCGCAGGTCCGACAGCACGTCGTCCAGCACGTCATCGAGGGCCAGTTCGGTCCGGTCCGAATACGTGCCGAGGGACACCGAGTAGGTCAGGGTATCCTCGATCAGCCGGCCCATCCTGGCGGTCACGTCCTCCAGATCGGTCAGCATCGAGGCCGTCTCCTCGTCCAGCCGGCCCTCGAGGTCCTCGGCCAGCGCCCGTGTCAGCATGTTGGCGGTATTCGCCGGCGACTTGAGGTCGTGAGATATGGCGTAGGTGAATTCCGCCTGCTCCTGGTTGATCCGTTCCAGTTCGGCGACCAGAACCGACTGCCGGTGGGCATGGCCCCGGGCCTGGCGCAGAAGGTCTTCGTGGCGGGCGAGGTCCAGCCGGGCGTAGATGTGACGCGCGAGGAAGGCCGAGACGGAAGCCGCGGTCATGGACAGGATCAATCCGGCGAGGGCGCTGATCAGCCCCTGTTTCAACGCGCGCTCCCGCGAGCGGAGAATGAGGCCGATCTGCTCGTGCAGCTTCCGCAAGTCGTGGGTGGCGGCCGAGTCGGGGATCCTCACGATATCGTCCACTTCCCGGGGGCCCAGCCCCTCGGCCTGGGCCGCGCGCGCGAGGTCGAGGTTCGCCCGGTATTGCGCCATGGTGTCGCGGAAATCGACAAGGTCGATCTCGACTCCCTGTGCGCTCGTGATGTCGGTCAGCCGGTCCAGCTGCACCAGGAGCCTCCGATAGTCCTCGACCGCCGAGTCGTAATACTGCGCCTCCCCCGGGCGGAGGATCATGTTCTTGAAATTGTGGATGAAACCCGAGTAGCCCGCGGCCATTCCGATCTCGACGAACGTGTCGGTGAGATCGTTCGCGATCCGTTCGAGCCGCTCCAGCCGGCTCCAGAGCAGGGCGGCAAAGACCATCGCGGCGATGGAGGCTGCCCAGGTCAGGCCAGGCAGGAAATGGGCGAGCGTCCTGAGATTCCTGCTGTTCATGACCTTAGGTCCCCCGGCCCCGGTTCTCTGCGGTTCGGTGATCTGCGTCTCTCAGGTTAAGGTCGATCCCATCAACAAATGACTAACGTCGTCCCGAAGTCGCCGATTCTGTGCTTGATCGGGGCGCCGCCTCGGGTATTATTGAACAAGCGTTCAATAAAGGGAGGAGGCCGACATGTTCACCGCCACCATGCGGTTCGACCTCGGCGAGGAGGTGGACGCCCTGCGGGACATGGTTCATCGCTGGGCACAGGACCGGGTGAAGCCGTTGGCCGCTGCCGCCGACCGGGACAACCTCTTTCCCTCCGAGCTCTGGCGCGAGATGGGCGACCTCGGCCTGCTGGGAATCACCGTCGAGGAAGAGCATGGCGGCGCCGGCATGGGCTACCTTGCCCACCTTGTCGCGGTCGAGGAGATCAGCCGCGTCAGCGCCTCCATAGGCCTCAGCTACGGCGCCCATTCCAACCTCTGCGTCAACCAGATCAAGCTGAACGGCTCGCCCGAGCAGAAGGCGAAGTACCTGCCGCGCCTCGTCTCCGGCGAGCATGTCGGCGCGCTGGCGATGTCCGAGGCCGGCGCCGGCTCCGACGTGGTCGGCATGTCCCTGCGGGCCGAGAAGCGCAACGATCACTACCGGCTCAACGGCACCAAGTACTGGATCACCAACGGCCCCGACGCCGACACCCTCGTCGTCTATGCCAAGACGGACCCCGAGGCCGGATCGAAGGGCATCACCGCCTTCCTGATCGAGAAGGAGATGACGGGCTTCTCGACCTCCGTCCATTTCGACAAGCTGGGCATGCGCGGGTCGAACACGGCCGAGCTGATCTTCGAGGACGTCGAGGTGCCCTTCGAGAACGTCCTGGGCGAGGAGGGAAAGGGCGTCCGCGTCCTGATGTCCGGCCTCGACTACGAACGGGTCGTCCTGTCGGGCGTCAACATCGGCATCATGGCGGGGTGCCTCGACGAGGTGATGCCCTACGTCGCGGAGCGCAAGCAGTTCGGCAAGCCGATCGGGGAGTTCCAGCTGATGCAGGGCAAGATGGCCGACATGTACACGGCCCTGATGACCGCCCGGGCCTATGCCTACGAGGTCGCCAAGGCCTGCGACCGGGGCGAGGTCACCCGCCAGGACGCGGCGGCCTGCGTGCTCTATGCCTCCGAGCAGGGGATGCAGGTCGCCCACCAGGCGGTGCAGGCAATGGGCGGAGCGGGGTACCTCGCCGATGCGCCGGTCGCCCGGATGTTCCGCGATGCCAAGCTGATGGAGATCGGCGCCGGCACCTCGGAGATCCGCCGGATGCTGATCGGGCGCGAGATGCTGGGGGCGATGGGCTGAACGATGGGGTCGCTCTGGGACATGGAACAGGGGGGCGGCGTCCTGCACGGACAGCTGCACTGGCTGGTCGAGATCCTGGAGTGGCTGGCGGCGGTCATCGACATCGCCGCCATCGTGCTCCTGCTTCTCGGCGCGGGCCGGTTCATCCTGGGCGTTACCGTGGCCGAGATCGCCCGCCGCGGACCCGAGCGGGTCGAGAAGACCAACCGCGAGCGCATCGAGCTCGGCCGCTACATCCTTGCGGGGCTGGAGCTCTTCATCGTCTCGGACGTGATCCACACCGCGCTCAGCCTTGCCTTCGCGGACCTGATCTTCCTGCTGCTGCTGGTCATCATCCGGTCGATCACTTCCTATTTCCTCGACCGGGAACTGGAACAGCTGAAAAAGGAGCTCGGCACATGAGCGACCATTCCGGCCTGAGCGCGCTCTTCATCAACACCTCGCTGAAGAAGCGCAGCGCGGAGAGCCATACCAAGCTGCTTCTCAACGCGAGCGCCAACATCATGGCCGGGCAGGGGGTCGCGGTCGAGATGGTCCACCTGCTGGATCACGAGGTGCCCCCCGGGGTCTATCCCGACATGACCGAACATGGCTGGGACCGTGACGACTGGCCGATGCTCTGGGACAAGGTGCGGGCGGCGAATATCCTCGTGATCGGCACGCCGCTCTGGCTGGGCGAGGAGTCGAGCACCTGCCGGGTCCTGATCGAGCGACTCTACGCGATGTCGGGCGAGCTGAACGACAAGGGCCAGTCCGTCTTCTACGGCAAGGTCGGCGGCTGCGTCGTCACCGGCAACGAGGACGGGATCAAGCACGCGGCGATGACGCTCGGCTTCGCCCTGAACCACCTCGGCTACACCATCCCGCCCCAGGCCGACTGCGGCTGGATCGGCGAGGCGGGGCCGGGTCCGTCCTACGGGGACGAAGGTGAGGACGGATCGAAAGCCGGCTTCGACAACGGCTTCACCGCGCGCAATACCACCATCATGTCGTGGAACCTGATGCACATGGCGCACCTCCTGCGGAGCGGGATCCCGAGCGACGGCAACGACCGCACTGCCCTCGACGGCGTCACGCTCGACCACCGCAGTCCGGGGAGCAGCGCATGACCCGCCGACCCGTCATCGCCCTTGTCGTTGTCGCGGTCCTCGCCGCGGCCTACTTCGGCTACCGCGCGGGCCGCATCCCAACCGATGCCGAGATCCTGACCACCTACGCCGCGCGCTACATCTCTCTCGCCGGGGAGGACGCCCGGCCCGAGGATTGCGAAGGCCGCCCGCACGAGGCCGAGGCGATCCGCATGGTGATCGTCTGCGCCGCGCCGGAGGGCAGCCAGGCGATCTTCTTCGTCGGGCCCCGAGGCGGGCCGGTGGCGCCGCCGGAAGGGCCGGACGCATGAGCCGCGATGCACATCAGGCCGCGCTGGACGTGGTTCACGGCGCCGCCGAGGCCGCCGCGGCCGGGGGCGTGGAGAAAGCCC
>JAMWZF010000126.1 GCA_024304875.1 Paracoccaceae bacterium | reverse complement strand
CCCGTGGTACGGCCACCACTACCACTTCCACGTCCGGCTGGAGTGTCCGCCGGGGCAGGCCGGCTGCGAGGCGCAGACGCCGCCGCCCGCCGGGGACGGATGCGCCGACGCGCAAGCCTGGGTGAACAACATCCTGAACCCGCCGCCGCCGAACCCCAACGACGAGCCCCCCGCGCCCTCCAGCGGCCCGCTGCGGATGGCGTCCCTGCCGGCGCAGTGCGCCTCGGTGGCGGCGTCCAACTGACCTTGACGGCGGGGTCCGCCGCGGCGTAGAGGGGCGCGCCTGCCTCAAGCAGGCCAAGTGCCGCACCCTTGCCAAAACGGACCCTGCCCCATGCGTATCCTTCCCGGCGTTCTCGCCATGGCCGCCATCGTCGTGGCCTCCAACATCCTCGTGCAATTCCTGATCCTGGACGGGCTCCTCACCTGGGGGGCCTTCACCTATCCGCTCGCCTTCCTGGTGACGGACGTGATGAACCGGATCTACGGGGCCTCCGCCGCGCGGCGCGTTGTTTTCATTGGGTTTCTCGTCGGGATCGCCTGCTCGCTGATCGGCTCGCAGATCATGTTGGAGTTCGGACCGGCGGTGCCGCTGCGGGTGGCGGTGGCCTCGGGGACGGCGTTCCTGACGGCGCAGCTCCTGGACGTCGCGGTCTTCTCGAAATTGCGGGAAGGGGCCTGGTGGCGGGCGCCCTTGGCCTCGACCCTGGTGGGGTCGACGGTGGACACGGCGCTGTTTTTCTCCATTGCGTTCAGTGGGTTGCTGTCCTTCGGCGCCACCTTTGACGCACAGACGGCCTGGGCGCAGGACCCGGCGCCCTTCCTCACCGCCGGGCCGATGGCGCCGCTCTGGATCACGCTGGCGGTGGCGGACTGGGGGGTGAAGCTGGCGGTCGCGCTGCTCGCTTTGGTGCCGTTCCGGGCCATCACGGCGAAATTTTCCCATCCCTAGGGAAAATTCATTTGACCTATACCAAATCTGTGCAAACCTCCCCGTAGGCGAAACAACGAAAGGAGGTGATCCAGTGTCAAGAAAGAGATTGGAGAAGTGTGTCGGGACAGCTGTGGAGGTCCGTACCTGAGGCAGCCCTTGGGTATGCAACCCCGCAGGTGAGGGAACTCTAACCGCCCCACCTCCTGGACTTTCGGAGGGCCGCTCCATCGCCGGAGCGGCCCTTTTCCGTTCCGGATTTATCGGGTGTGAACCGGCGCGGGACCTAGATATTCAGGGTGTGAACCCCTCGGGGGGCCGAATTTAACAGGTGTGAACCCCGCCATGGCGCTGAAAATCACCGACCGGATCGAGATCGCGGACTGGGAGATGACCGAGCAGTTCGTCCGCTCCTCGGGGCCCGGCGGGCAGAACGTGAACAAGGTCTCCTCGGCCGTGGAGCTGCGGTTCGAGGCCGAGCGGTCGCCCTCCCTGCCCGGCCCCGTCAAGGCGCGGCTGCGGCGGCTGGCCGGGAGGCGGTGGACGAAGGAGGGGGCGCTGGTGATCTTCGTCGATGAGACGCGGCACCAGGCCCGCAACCGAGAGATCGCCCGGGACCGGCTGGCCGAGCTGGTGCGCAAGGCGCTGGAGAAGCCCAAACGCCGCGTGCCCACGAAGCCGACCCGGGGGTCCGTGGAGCGGCGGATCAAGGCGAAGAAGGAACGCTCGGAAGTGAAGCGCCTGCGGCAGAACCCATAGGGTGGGTGGGTTGCACCGGCGTTGCGGGGTGGTGATGGGTGAGGATCACTCTTCCTACGCTTGCTATGCAGAGATGAGCGTTCCGCCGATCCGGAACCGGCCAAACCGGATAGCGAACACTGTATTTCGGCCAACCGCTCCACCAGATGTAGAAAGTTGCAATCCACTAACTGCCAATGCTAGTTTTCGCAGAGCTATTGTTAAACATCGGCAGCCATCACGCGAATGTCTCGAAATCGAAGAAATAAGCTCTTTTGGGAGCCAATATATGAGCCGGGTTTCAGTGCTGTTTTCCCGGATCAGGAGTGGATCTTTGATAATCACACGGGTTTTAAAGATGTTACCTTTCGACCTGAAGGCCAGCGAGAAACCGCTCTGGTAGTTGATGGAGTCGAGTTTAATCGTGTAGATTTCGAAGGTGATTTCAGTTACCGAATAATTTTTAAGAACTGTAAATTTACCAGAGTTGACTTCGGACTTTCTTCCTTCAGCCGCGCAAAGTTTACAAAATGCTCTTTTGAAAGCACTTCTTTTGGCCACTGCAAGCTGATTGACTGTGAATTGAGGGACTGTAAATTTTCGGAAATAAGTATATCGGGAAATGAGACAATTCTTGAAAAGACTCTAATAACAAATCCTTCAGAATTTATTTCGAACGCTCGTACAAACTTAAAGCACCTGCCAGAGGGATACACAAGATTCCAGCAAAAGAAACGTCTTGAGATAACAAAATCGACAGTCGCGAGACTTCTAATGGTTGCTCTCACTGAAGAAGGCTCTGAGGACACATACTATGATGGTGTGAAGACTTCCACTTTGCAAGACTGTCGTGCGAGAATTGCACATTCCAGTTTGAGGATTAGGGACGGGTGGGTCGCAAGCGACAATCGCAGAGGGTTCTTATCTAGAGCTAAGGACGTGTTGCTTGGAGCGGTGGGAGTGGTCGGAGGCTTTACAGACAAATTAATTCTTGGCCTTATTGGCGCTTCGAATAGCTGGGGGTCCAGCGTTGTAAGGCCCGTAATGCTGGGACTCATTGCTATATTAGTTTTTGGCGCAGCTTTCTCTTATGTTGAAAGTCTGAGTTTTGGCTTGGCCATTGAAAAATCCACTGAACTCTTTCTGCTGTTTGGATACACAAAACACTCTTCTCTTGGTCAAGTAGATGATATCCAAGCAATCCAACTAGCAAACGCTATCGTTGGTCTGGTCTGGTATGTGGTTACAATTCCGACCATTGTGAACAAGCTGACTAGGGTGCGGGGGTGAAGATATTCTCTCTTATACTTTTTGGTAGCGCGGCGAGAGGTACAGCCGGTAGTCAGTCTGACATTGACTTGCTTGCGGTAACTGACGGAGCAAGGCCGAAGAAGATGGTAATCGGGCAGTTAGAGGTGCAATTCCTGAACTTAGAAGATATGAGGAAGATGGCAGAGGAGGGATCTCTGTTTGGCTTACATCTGGCTCACGAAGCGAGGCCAATTTTTGACCCAGATCACTTTCTTGCAGATTTCTCAGAGTCGATCGCCGTGCGCCCCGAATACTCCAAAGAGAAGCACCATGCAGCTAGTCTTGCCGGGTATCTGCTAAGGGTTGGGGAATACTCTCAGAAAACTGAGCTCATAGCAAAGCGAATTGCTTGGTGCGTTCGAACATATATTATTGCAGATGCAGTCGAGAGTGGAAAGTTCATATTTTCTCCGGAAGGGTTAGTTAGACACTTCAAGAGGGACTACGTTTCGGATTTGATTGGTCTTCGGCGTGGAAACTTGGTCGGCGAAACTAGTCTCCGAAAGCTGGCAATGTTCCTCGATGAGATCGGGTTTGATGTGGATCAAAGAGTACTTGAAGACTACCTTCAAGATTTTGCCATTAACAATAATAGAGTGGCTCTCTCCACGATTCGAAATCTGCAAAACGACCAAGAATTCTTAGATAAAGAATACTAAACCACCACCTCCATCCCCATCTGCTCCCCCACCCCGAACACCCGCTTGTACCGGGCGACCTCGTCCGCGGGCCCCATGGCCTTGTTCGGGTTGTCGGAGAGCTTGACCGTAGGGCGGCCCTCCGCCGCGACAGCCTTGCAGACCAGCGAGAACGGCGCCAGCCCGTCGTCCGGGGCCAGGCCGACGAAATCGTTGGTCAGCATCGTCCCCCAGCCGAAGGAGACCTTCACCCGCCCCGCGAACTGCCGGTGCAGCTCCACGATCTTGCCCGCGTCCAGCCCGTCGGAGAAGATCACCAGCTTGTCCTTCGGGTCCTCTCCCCGCGACTGCCACCAGGCGATGGCCCGTTCGGCCCCGACCGCCGGGTCGCCGGAATCGATGCGGATCCCGGTCCAGCCGGCCAGCCAGTCGGGCGCGTTGTCGAGGAACCCCGGCGTGCCGTAGGTGTCGGGCAGGATGATCCGCAGGTTGCCCTCGTGCTCCTCGTGCCAGTCCGACAGCACGTCGTAGGGGGCGCGGGCCAGCGCCGCGTCGTCCTCGGCCAGGGCGGCGTAGACCATGGGCAGCTCGTGCGCGTTGGTGCCGATCGCCTCGAGGTCGCGGTTCTTGGCGATCAGGCAGTTGGAGGTGCCGGTGAAGCCCGTGCCCAGCCCCTCCTGCATCGCCTGCACCGCCCAGTCCTGCCACAGGAAGCTGTGCCGCCGCCGGGTCCCGAAGTCGGCGACCTTGAGGCCCTGGAGCGGCTTGAGCCGTTCGATCTTTTCCCAGAGCTTGGTCATGGCGCGGGCGTAGAGGACCTGGAGCTCGAACCGCCCCATGTCGGCCAGCACCGCCCGGCCGCGGAGTTCCATCAGCACGGCGAGGGCGGGGATCTCCCAGAGCATGACCTCGGGCCAGTTGCCTTCGAAGGTGAGTTCGTACTGCCCGTCGCGTTTCTCGAGGTGGTAGGGCGGCAGGCGCAGGTTCTCGAACCAGTCCATGAAGGCGGGGGTGAACATCTGCCGCTTGCCGTAGAAGGTGTTGCCGCGCATCCAGGTGGACTCGCCCCGGCGGAGCGAGAGGGACCGGATGTGGTCGAGCTGCTCGCGCAGTTCCCCTTCGTCGACGAGGTCGGCGAGGCGGACGGATTTCGTCCGGTTGATGAGGGAGAAGGTGACCTGCGTCGTCGGGTGGTTCCGGAAGATCGACTGGCACATCAGGAGCTTGTAGAAGTCCGTGTCGATCAGGGACCGCACGATGGGGTCGATCTTCCACTTGTGGTTCCAGACGCGGGTGGCGATGTCGACCATGCTGTACTCTCCCTGACCGGTCGGTTGTGCCAAGGGCGCGCCGGACGGGCAAGACTGGAAGCGGCTCAGCCTTGCGCCTTCTGCAGGAGGGCGATCAGTTCGTTGAACTTCTCCCGCTGGTCCTCGGGGTCGCCGCTTTCGATGGCCGTCTCGACGCAGTGGTGGGCGTGGTCCTCGAGGATCAGGCGCTCGACGGCCTTGAGGGCCGAGCGGACGGCGGCGGTCTGGGCGAGGATGTCGACGCAGTAGCGGTCCTCCTCGACCATGCGGGCCACGCCCCGGACCTGCCCTTCGAGCCGGGCGAGCCGGTCCAGCGTTTTCTGTCGGTTCGTCTTCATGGCCTGTCCCTCGTCGCGGGTTCCGGATACCTCAAAGGGGTATGTCGGAACAGCCTTGACTATACCCCATGGGGGTATATGTGTTGGGTCGACCGAGGCGCAAGGCGGGCCGGCCCGTATCGCCCGCAGAGACCAGAAGGGAGCGCAACATGCCCAAGGACACCCGCGACGTCGCCGACGTGATGACCGACCCCGCCACCGCCGCGACAGGCAAGACAGCCGTCCTCTACCGGATGGCCCTGCCGGATCACCTCTGCCCTTCGGGCCAGAAGGCGCGCTGGCTGCTGACATCCAAGGGCTACGAGGTGGACGACCGCCTGTTCCGCACCCGCGCGGAGGTGGACGCCTTCAAGGCCGAGCACGGCGTGTCCACGACCCCGCAGGCCTGGATCGAGGGCGAGCGGGTCGGCGGGTACCAGGACCTGCGGGTCCGGTTGACCGGCCACGATCCCAAGGCCACCACCTATCGCCCGGTGATCTACCTCTTCGCCGTGGCGGCGGCGACGGCCCTCGCCCTGTCCATCGGCTTCCTCGGTGCGGTCACCTGGCAGACCCTGGGCTGGTTCGTCTCGGTCTCGATGATCCTGCTGGGGATGCAGAAGCTGCGCGACATCGAGAGCTTCAGCACCTCGTTCCTGAACTACGACCTCGCGGCCCGGCGGTGGGTGCCCTACGCCTACATCTACCCCTGGGTGGAGACCGGCGCCGGTGTGCTGATGACGGGGATGCTGCTCACGTGGCTCGCCGCGCCCGCGGCGCTGATCATCTCGACCATCGGGGCGGTATCGGTCTTCAAGGCCGTCTACATCGACAAGCGCGAGCTGAAGTGCGCCTGCGTCGGCGGCAATTCCAACGTGCCGCTGGGCTTCGTGTCGTTGACCGAGAACCTCGGCATGATGGCGATGTCGATCGTCATGCTGGTGATGCTGCTGGGCTGATCCCTGCCGTCCCCGGTCCTGACGGGCCGGGGGCCGCCGCTTGCGATGGACGGCGCAGCGGGAAGCGGGTAGCTGCGTCCCATGCTCGACTGGTCCACCCTGCTTCGCGAATTCGTCACCCTCTTCGTGGTCATCGACCCGATCGGGACCTTGCCGGTGTTCCTGTTTGCCACCGCCGGGGTGCCCGTCGCCTTGCACCGCCGCATGGCCCTCCGGGCGGTGCTGGTCGCGACCCTCGTCCTCCTGGGCTTCCTGATCGCCGGGCAGCTGGTGTTCGAGGCCCTGGGCCTGCGCCTGGGGTCGTTCCAGGTGGCCGGCGGCCTGATCCTGTTCCTCTTCGCCCTCACCATGATCTTCGGCGACACCAAACCCGCCCGCGAGATCGAGGAGGCCGAGCGCGATCACATGGCGGGCGCGGTCTTTCCCCTCGCCATGCCGTCGATCGCCTCGCCCGGGGCGATGCTGGCGATCGTCATCCTGACCGAGAACGACAGCAACCCGGTGGCCGAGCAGGTGCTGACCGCCGTCATGCTGCTTCTGGTCCTGCTCATCACCCTTGGCATCCTGATGGCGGCGCCGCGCATCCATCGCCTGATCGGGGCGACGGGGGTCAGCGTGATCTCCCGGATCATGGGCATCCTGCTGGCGACCGTGGCCGTGGACGCGGTTCTGGGCGGCCTCGACGCGCTGGGGGTCCTGACCCTCAGCGACCCGAGCGGCTCGCTCGATATCCCGGCCGACTGATGGAGCTGTTCTGCGTCACCCAGCCGGGGCTGGAAGCCATCCTGGCGCAGGAACTGGAGGCCCTCGGCTGCGCCGGGGTCGCGCCGACCGTGGGCGGGGTCACCGTGGCGGGCGATCTGGCCGAGGCGGCCCGGGTGAACATGGCGAGCCGGGTGGCGATCCGCGTCCTGGCCCGGGTGGCGGAGTTCCGGGCGATGCACCTGGCCCAGCTGGACAAGCGGGCGCGCAAGGTGGACTGGCCGTCGATCCTGCCCGAAGGCGCACGCGTGAAGGTGGAGGCGACCTGCCGCAAGTCCCGCATCTACCACGACCGCGCCGCAGCGGAGCGCGTGGCCAAGGCCGTCGCCGATGCCGTGCCGCCGGGGGACGGCCCCGAGGTGGCCCTGAAGGTGCGGATCGAGGACGACCTCTGCGTGATTTCCCTCGATACCACGGGCGAGGCCCTGCACGTCCGGGGCCACAAGTTCTTCGTCGGCAAGGCGCCCCTGCGCGAGGGGATGGCGGCGGCCTTCCTGATGCAAATGGGCTTCGATCCGGCCGCGCCGGTGCCGGTCGTCGACCCGATGTGCGGCTCGGGCACCATTCCGATCGAGGCGGCCGAGATGGCAGCGGGCCTCTGGCCCGGCCGGTCGAGGGGGTTCACCTGGGAGGCGCTGGGCGTGGCGCGCCCCGCATTGCCCGATCCGCGCCCGGTGCCGCCCCTCTTCCACGGGGTCGACCGGGACCAGGGCGCGGTGCAGGGCGCGGCGAAGAACGCCGAGCGGGCGGGGGTGCCGGTGGCGTTCTCGCGCGGGGCGATCAGCGACCTCGTCCCGCCCGAGGGACCCAAGGGCATCGTCCTGACCAACCCGCCCTACGGCGCCCGGATCGGCGACCGCAAGCTGCTGTTCGGCCTCTACGGGGCCCTGGGCGGGGTGCTGAAGGAGAGGTTCGCGGGCTGGCGCGTGGGGATCGTGACCTCCGATCCGGGGCTGGCGAAGGCGACGGGGCTGTCGCTGGAGCCCTTCGGGCCGGTGGCGCACGGCGGGCTGAAGGTGACGCTCTGGCAGGCGATGCCCTGACGGGTCAGCCCGGCAGGCCGTCCAGCCGGGGGAGGTCGTCCAGCGCCTCGTCCCAGTCGGCCCGGCTCG
>JAMWZF010000125.1 GCA_024304875.1 Paracoccaceae bacterium | reverse complement strand
GCGGTAGCCCTCGTTCGTCCTCTCGGCCTTCGTCTTCAGCGCCGCCGCGTCCGAGCCGCTTCCGGGTTCGGTCAGGCAGTAGGAATAGACCGTCTCCATCGCGCAGGCGGCGGGCAGGAGACGGGCGCGCATCTCGTCCGAGCCGAAGGCGTCGATCATCCGGGCGCACATGTTGTGGATCGACAGGAACGCCGCGACCGAGGGGCAGGCCATCGACAGCGCCTCGAAGACCAGCGTGGCGTCGAGGCGGGTCAGGCCGGAGCCGCCCATCTCCTCGGAGACGTAGATCCCGCCGAGGCCAAGCTCGGCCACCTTGGGCCAGAGCGCCTTGGGAATGGTCCCCTCCGCCTCCCAGGTCCGCGCATGGGGCGCGATCTCGGCCTGGCCGAAGCCATGGGCCATCTGATAGATCGCCTCTTGTTCCTCGCTCAGGGCAAAGTCCATTCCCGCCTCCCTCGGAATTGAACACTCGTTCTTTTATTTCGGAGCCCGGCCCGATTGTCCAGACGAGCCGTCACAGGTCGGCGGTGAATTCCCCGATCAGGTGATCCACCACCGCCTTCATGTTGCCGCCCGCGTCCTCGGCCACCGCGCGCTGGCGGTCCGAACTGGTGCCGCCCTGCACGATGTCGCGCAGGCCCTCGATCTCGGCCTCGCAGCCGAGGGCGTGCGCGTCGGCGGCGACGAGGTCGATCAGTTCTTCCACCAGCGCGGGCACCGGCACGATCTCGCCCCGGCCGAAGTCGATCAGCCCGCCGCCGATGCCGTAGCGCAGCGCCCGCCAGCGGTTCTCGCCGATCAGGAAGGCGTCGTAGCGGCGCCAGCGCTGGTTCGCGGTGCGCAGCCGCCAGAGCATCCGGGCGAGGCATTGGACCAGCGCGGCCAGCGACAGGGCGTGGGACAGCCGGGGCTGCACGTCCATGATCCGCGCCTCGAGCGTCGGGAAGCGGGAGGAGGGACGCAGGTCCCACCAGATCTTGGAGGCGTCCTCGATCACGCCGATGTCGATCAGCGCGTCCACCGACCTCTGGTATTCGCCCCAGTCCGTCATCAGGGGCGGCAGGCCGGTGCGGGGCAGGTTGTCGAAGACCGTCAGCCGGTAGGAGGCGAGGCCGGTGTCCTGCCCCTGCCAGAAGGGCGAGGACGCCGAGAGGGCGAGGAGGTGCGGCAGGAAGTAGCTCAGCTGGTTCATCAGGTCGGCGCGCAGGTCGTCCGACCCCAGGCCCACATGCACGTGCATCCCGCAGATCAGCATCCGCCGGACCACCCCGGCGAGGTCGTCGCGCAGCTGGTCGTAGCGCTCCTTGCGGGTATGGTGCTGTTCCTTCCAGTCCGCCAGCGGGTGACAGGAGGCGGCGATGGGGGCGAGGCCGTGCTTGGCGGCCTCCTCGCTGATGACCGTCCGCAGGCGTGTGAGGTCCTGCCTTGCCTCGTCGATCGTGCGGCAGACGCCGGTGCCGATCTCGATCTGGCATTGCAGGTATTCGGGGCTGACCTGGTCGCCGAGCACCTTCTCGCAGGCGGTCATCATCGCTTCGGGCACCGTGGCGAGCGCGCCGGTCTCGCGGTCCACCAGCAAGTACTCTTCCTCGATTCCGAGGGTGAATTCAGGCACATCGCTCATGGGGATCAGGCTGCGCCGGGCGGGCCTGCGCCGTCAATCGTTTCCGCGCCAGAGGCCGAGGGCGATGCCGCCGAGGATGAAGGCGGCGGAGAGGAGCGCGGTGGCGGTGACCGGCTCGGAGAGGAAGACCGCGCCCATGCCGAGTGCCAGCACGGGGGCGGAGAGCTGGGCGAGGGCGCCCCGTGTCGCGCCGAGGGTCGGCAGGAGGGCGTACCAGAGCGCGTAGCCGAGGGCGGAAGTGACGCCGCCGGAGAGGATGGCGAGGGCGATGCCGCGGGCCGTGGCGGTGGCAGGGTCTGGCCAGAGGAGCAGAGCGGCGAGGACGAGGGGCAGGGCATAGAGGAAGTTCCGCCCCGTGGCGCTCAGAGGGTCACGGGCCTTGCGTCCCGCCAGCGAATAGACCCCCCAGCCGAGGGCGGCGAGCGCCATGAGGCCGAGCGCCTGCGGCGGCGGCGCGGCAGGGCCTCCGGCGAGGGCGAGGACCGCGAGGCCGGTCATCGACAGGGCCATGCCGGCCCAGCGGCGTGCACGGGGCCGCGTGCCTTCCAGCAGCGCGCCGGCGAACATCGAAAGCTGCACGCCTCCGAACAGGACCAGCGCCCCGACCCCGGCGTCCATCGACACATAGGCGAAGGAAAAGCCGAGCATGTAGGCCGTCAGCCCGGCGACCGCGGCCCAGTCGGGCCGGGTCAGCCGGGGCAGGGCGCGGGAGCGCAGGGTCATCAGCACCAGCAGCACCGCCGCGCCCGAGGCCACCCGCAGGGCGGCGAAGCCCGCCGGCCCGATCTCGCCCTCCGCCAGCGCCAGGCGGTTCAGAGTGGAGTTGGCGGCAAAGGCCGTCATCGCGAGGGCGGTGAGGAGGAAGAGGCGCATCGGGGCCTTTCAAGAAGAGCGGCCGGCCCGGGGAACCCCGGACCGGCCGAAAATTCAACTCGCCAAAAGGCTTAGTCCATGGCCTTGAAGTTGAACTCTCCGCCTTCCTTGATGCCCGAGAACCACCGCGCGGTGACAGTCTTGGTCTTGGTGTAGAAGCGGAAGGCGTCGGGGCCGTACTGGTTGAGGTCCCCGAATGCCGATTTCTTCCAGCCGCCGAAGGTGTGGTAGGACAGGGGCACCGGGATCGGGAAGTTGATGCCGACCATGCCCACGTTCACCCGCGCCGCGAAATCCCGCGCCGTGTCGCCGTCGGCGGTAAAGATCGCGGTGCCGTTGCCGTAGGGGTTGTCCATGGTCAGCTTCAGCGCCTCTTCGTAAGAGTTCGTGCGGACCTGGGAGAGGACGGGGCCGAAGATCTCTTCGCGGTAGATCTTCATGTCGGGCGTCACGTTGTCGAAGAGGGAGGGGCCGACGAAGAAGCCGTTCTCGTAACCCTGGAGCGAGAAGTTCCGGCCGTCCACGACCAGCTTGGCCCCTTCCTCGACACCGCTGTCGACGAGGCCGTTGATCCGGTCCCGCGCGGCCGAGGTGATGACGGGACCGAAGTCCACGTCCTCGCCGGCAGTGTAGGGGCCGACCTTGAGCGCCTCGACCTTGGGCGCGAGGCGCTCCATCAGCGCGTCGGCGGTCTCCTGTCCGACGGGGACGGCGACGGAGATCGCCATGCACCGCTCGCCCGCCGCGCCGAAGCCGGCGCCCAGCAGCGCGTCGGCCGCCTTGTCCATGTCCGCGTCCGGCATGACGATCATGTGGTTCTTGGCCCCGCCGAAGCACTGGGCGCGTTTGCCGTTGGTGCAGGCGCGGCCGTAGATGTACTGGGCGATGGGGGTGGAGCCGACGAAGGCGACGGCGGCGATCTCCTCGTTGTCGAGGATGGCGTCGACCACCTCCTTGTCGCCGTTCACGACTTGCAGCACGCCGTCCGGCAGCCCGGCCTCCTGCAGCAGTTCGGCCAGGCGCATGGCGGTCGAAGGCACCCGTTCCGAGGGTTTCAGTATCATCGCGTTGCCGCAGACCAGCGCCCCGGCCATCTTCCACAGCGGGATCATCGCGGGGAAGTTGAACGGCGTGATTCCGGCAACGACGCCAAGGGGTTGGCGCATGGAGTAAAGGTCGATCCCCGGACCGCCGTCCGTGGTGTATTCGCCCTTCAGCATGTGCGGGGCGCCCATGCAGACCTCGACGAACTCGAGGCCGCGCTGCACGTCGCCGCGGGCGTCGGGCAGGGTCTTGCCGTGCTCCTTGGCAACCAGCTCGGCCAGTTCGTCCATGTGTTCGTTGATGAGGGCTCCGAAGGCCATCATCACCCGGGCCCGGCGCTGCGGGTTGGTCGCGCCCCAGCCCTTCTGGGCCTCGGCGGCGCGGGCGACCACGTCGTCGAGCTCGGCCTTGGTGGCCAGGTTCACCTGCGCCTGCACCTCGCCGGTGGCCGGGTTGTAGATGTCCGCGCTGCGGCCCGAGGTGCCGGTGGCAGGTTTGCCGTCGATCCAGTGTCCGATCTGTTGCATGGGATGCGTCCTCCGTTCAGTCGCGCGCACCCTATGCCGCGGCGCGACGGTGGGGAAGCCACAGTCTCGGGGCCGCCGCCCTCGACCTCGGGGCAGGCGGGAGCTTGCGGGCGGAAGGGCGAGCGGCGCCAGACACTTGACAGACGGCGCCCTCCGCGCCGACCTTTGGCGGACGGGGGCGTCGGTCACGAGGAGGACGACACATGCTGGTGAGCCAGATACTCAAGGACAAGGCGACCGGAGGGGTCAGATCCCTGCCGCCCACCGCCGCGGTCGCAGAGGCGATCAAGATCATGTCCGAGGGACGGATCGGCACCGTGGTGGTCAGCTCGGACGGCGCCACGCCCGAGGGCATCCTCTCCGAGCGCGACATCGTCCGCGAGCTGGGCAAGCGCGGGAACACCGCGCTGGAGGGCACCGTGGGCCAGATGATGACGAAGAACCCTGTCACCTGCACCGGCAGCCACACCGCGCTTCAGGTCCTCGAGATGATGACCGAGGGCCGCTTCCGTCACCTGCCGGTGATGGAGGGGGGCGAGATGGTGGGCCTCATCTCGATCGGCGACGCGGTCAAGGCGCGGCTGGCGGAGCTGTCGATGGAGAAGGATGCCCTCGAGGGAATGATCATGGGGCACTGACGAACCGCGGCTCACGGACCCTTGATTTCACGGGCGCAATAATGTTGCGTCCGCCGGGACGATCCCGGCCCCCGAAAGGCAGTTCATGCGCACTGGTCTCTACCCCGGCACCTTCGACCCGCTGACCCTCGGCCATATCGACATCATACGGCGGGCCTGCGTGCTGGTGGACCGGCTGGTGATCGGCGTCGCGATCAACCGGGACAAGGGGCCGCTGTTTTCGCTGGAAGAGCGGGTCGCGATGATCGAGGCCGAGGCCCCCGGCCTGACCAACGGCACGGGGTGCGAGATTGTCGTGCATCCCTTCGAGAACCTGCTGATCGACTGCGCCAAGGACGTGGGCGCGGGGCTCATCATCCGAGGCCTGCGGGCCGTTGCGGATTTCGAATACGAATACCAGATGGTGGGGATGAACCGGGCGCTGGACGACAGCGTCGAGACGGTCTTCCTCATGGCCGAGGCGAGGCATCAGGCCATCGCCTCCAAGCTGGTCAAGGAAATCGCCCGGCTCGGCGGGGACGTCTCGAAATTCGTGCGCCCGGCGGTGAACCGGGCGCTGGTGGACAAGCTGGGCGGTTAGGGCCGCGCCCTCAGCCGTAGACGGCCTGGCGGGCGATGCTGCGCGTGTCGTAGGGCGTCAGGCCCAGGTCTTCGCGGGCGAGATCGGCCGGAAGCGCGTCGAGTTCCCGCTTGGTGCGGACGTAGAGGGCGCGCTGGCGCAGGGCGGTGCGGATGTTGTTGAACGTGGACATGTGCTCGGCTCCTTGGTGGGGTGTTGCCGTGAATTTCTGTCCTCCCTTGTCCCCATAGATAGCCATGCTGCGGCGCAGCACCACTGCCGGTTCGAAAGACCCGCCTTGCATCCGGTGCAAGGCGGCGGGCGAGGCCTGATCCTTGACTTGCACGGACAGAACGCCGAACTTGTCAGTGCAGCCAGTGGAGGTGCTTATGGCCAATCTGACGATCCGCATGGACCCCGAGGAGAAGCAGGCCTTGGCCGCCTGGGCGTCGGTGCGCGGCAAGACGACCACCGACTACATCAAGGGTCTGATCTCGGCCGACATGGCCGCGGGCACGCCCGAACAGCGGGCCGAAGCGTGGTTTCGTGAGAACGAGGCGGCGCTGAAGGCCGAGCGCAAGCGGATCGACGAGCGGGGCATTCCCGGCTCGGACATCGCTCTCAACTATCCCTTCCGAGATGAGGCAGTTTGACGTCCTGCGCATTGGCGGGGCGCTCTACCTGATCGTCCAGGCCGACCATCTGCTGTCATTTGACACCTGCGTTCTGCTTCCGCTCGAGCCGGATGACGGCCTTCCGGTACCGCAAAGGCTGGTTGTCGAGGTGGACATCGAAGGGAAACGGCAAAGGATCCTCGCCCATTCGCCTCTCACGGTCGACGCACGGCGGATCCGTCATCTGGAGGCGGTCGACCGTCTGGATACCGACACGGCCCAGCGGGTCATGGATGGGCTCAACACCATCCTCTGGGGGCTTTGAGACGAAAAAGGCGCCGGGTCCATCGGACCCGACGCCACTCGTTCAGACTCGCGCCCCGGTCAGATCAGCTTGCCCATCGCAACGGCAGTGTCGCTCATCCGGTTGGAGAAGCCCCACTCGTTGTCGTACCAGGTCAGGATGCGGACCATCGTGCCCTCCATCACCTTGGTCTGGTCCATGTGGAAGACCGAGGAATGGGGGTCGTGGTTGAAATCGGTCGAGACCAGGGGCTCCTCGGTGTAGCCGAGGATGCCCTTCAGCGGGCCATCGGCGGCGGCCTTGATCGCGGCGTTCACTTCCTCGACGGAGGTGGATTTCGAGGCCTCGAAGGTCAGGTCGACGACCGAGACGTTCGGCGTCGGCACCCGGATCGCGACGCCGTCCAGCTTGCCGTTCAGCTCGGGCAGGACGAGGCCCACGGCCTTGGCGGCCCCGGTCGAGGTGGGGATCATCGACAGTGCGGCGGCGCGGGCGCGGTAGAGATCCTTGTGCATCGTGTCCAGCGTCGGCTGGTCGCCGGTGTAGCTGTGGATCGTGGTCATGAAGCCCTTGCTGATGCCGATGGCGTCGTTCAGCACCTTGGCGACGGGGGACAGGCAGTTCGTGGTGCAGGAGGCGTTCGACACGACGATGTCGTCCTTGGTCAGCACGTCGTGGTTCACGCCGTAGACGATGGTCTTGTCCGCATCGGTGCCGGGGGCCGAGATCAGCACGCGCTTGGAGCCGTTGTCGAGGTGGGCCTGGCACTTTTCCTTGGAGGTGAAGATGCCGGTGCATTCCATCACCACGTCCACGTCCGACCAGGGCAGGTCGGCGGGGTTGCGGATCGCCGTCACCCGCATCGGGCCGCGACCGACGTCGATGGTGTCCTCGGTCGTGGTCACCTTGGCCGGAAAGCGGCCATGGACGCTGTCGTAGCGCAGGAGGTGGGCGTTGGTCTCGACCGGGCCGAGGTCGTTGATCGCGATGACCTCGATATCGGTGCGGCCCGATTCGATGATGGCGCGAAGCACGTTGCGGCCGATGCGGCCGAACCCGTTGATGGCGACTTTGACTGCCATGATATCCTCCGTCTGGATTGGTCCTGCGCGGGCGAAATGCGGGGCAGGGCGGTTGCGCTTGGGTGTCCCCCGTCAGCGCCCGAAGGTCAAGCCGGATGGAGGGGAGAGGGCCTCAGCGCCAGAAGGCCATCCATTGCAGAAGGTCGATCCCCTTGCGTGCCAGGAAGGTCAGCGCGGCCCCGTCGTTGGCCCAGAGATCGTAGCCGACCGCGAGGCCGATCAGCACCAGGAACCAGATCGCGAGGGTGTTTGTCATGCCGTCCGATTACCTGCCGCGCGGCCGCCCGTCGAGCCTGTGACCACCGCGCCTCAGAACGCGCCGCTCGCCCGCCGGTTCAGCAGGTCGAGGTCGTAGCCTGCCCGGATCGTGGATTCGCCCATCGGGACGAAGCCGGGATCGGCATAGACGCAGCGCAGCCCGCAGATCTGCCGGGTCGTCCGGGTGCCGTTGTCGACGTGCCAGACCCGGCCTCCCGGCGTGCTGACGTAGCCGTCGACGCCGAACTGGAAGTCGCTGAGCAGATCGGTGACCGAGGGAACCTCGTTGTCGTAGTCCCGGCCGAAGGCGCCGTGCGTGTGGTAGCTGGCGAAGACGCCCATGCCCGGCCGCGGCGCCGGCATGTCGCAGGAGGCGAAGGTGCCGCGCCGGGGCGGGGTTGCCGCGATCTGGCCGGTGGCATCGACGTAGAAATAGCCGCAGTACTCCACCCGGTCGGCGATCGAGGCCGCCTGGATCGAGCCGAGGTAGTCGCGGGCAAAGGCGAAGGCGGCCGCGTCCGACGGGGCGAAGGTCCCGCCGGTGACTGGCGCCGGGGCCGCGCGGGCATAGCCGATGGGCTCTCCCTTCGGGCTGATTCCGCCGATGACCTGGAC
>JAMWZF010000124.1 GCA_024304875.1 Paracoccaceae bacterium | reverse complement strand
AGCACCTCGCGCGAGCGGCTGACCCGGGGCACCCAGGTCGTCGTCCCGCCGACACCGGCGCGGACGTAGACGCAACCGCGGCTGTCGACGTACTGGTTGGCGGTGTAGCTGGCGGGCGGAAACTCGGCGGGCGGGCCTGCATCGCGCAGCGACTGCGCCCCGGCCATGCCCGTCCCCAGGATGATCGCCGTCACGACCCCGGCCACGAAGCCGGATCTGCCTGCACTACCGCCCATTGCGTTCCCCACAACATTTTGGGGAAAGATGCCCGATTGTCACTATTCTGTAAAGGATCGAGACCCTCTATTTCGTGCCGAACATGCGGTCACCCGCATCCCCTAGTCCCGGCACGATATAGCCCGAAGCGTTGAGATGACTGTCCACCGCCGCTGTCACGATCGGCACGTCGGGATGCGCCTCCTTCATCCGGGCGACGCCCTCGGGCGCGGCGAGGAGGCAGAGGAAGCGGATGTTCGTCGCTCCCGCCTGCTTGATCAGGTCGATGGCCGCGGCCGAGGAATTGCCTGTCGCCAGCATCGGGTCGACGGCGATCACCAGCCGGTCCTCCAGCCCGCTCGGCAGCTTGTTGTAGTACTGCACGGGTTGCAGCGTCTCCTCGTCCCGGTAGAGCCCGACGAAACCGACGCGGGCGTTCGGGATCAGGTCGAGGATGCCGTCGAGCAGCCCGTTCCCCGCGCGCAGGATCGACACCAGCGCCAGCTTCTTGCCGTCGATGGTGGGCGCCTGCATCGGCTCCAGCGGCGTCTCGACCGTGCGGGTCGTCATCGGCAGGCTGCGCGTGACCTCGTAGGCCAGAAGGTGGCTGATCTCGCGCAGGAGCTGGCGGAAGGACTTGGTCGAGGTGTCCTTGTCGCGCATGATCGACAGCTTGTGCTGCACCAGCGGGTGGTCGACGATGGTCAGGTGTTCGGTCATGGGGCGGGCTCCAGCAGCTTGGCGATCCGGGCCTTCGTGTCGGCGTCGGTGAAGGCGGCGTCAAGGGCGGTCTTGTTCAGTTCCGCGAAGTCGGCCTCGTCCCAGCCGAAGGCGCGGTGCAGCCCCTCGAACTCCGCCGTCATCGTGGTGCCGAAGAAGGGGGGATCGTCGGTCGAGACGGTGACCTTCACGCCGGCGTCGCGGAGCCGCCTGATCGGGTGGTCCTTCCACGATTTCGCCGCGCCGAGGAAGACGTTGGAGCCCGGGCAGACCTCGAGCACGATGCCGTCCTCGGCGATCTTCTCGACCAGCGCGGGGTCCTGGATGGCGTTGATCCCGTGGCCGATCCGCGCCGGGCGCAGGTCGCGGATCGTATCGGCGACCATCCGCGCGTCCCCCCATTCGCCCGCGTGGCAGGTCAGGTGCAGCCCCGCCTCGCGCGCCATGTCGAAGCTGTAGGAAAAGTCGCCGGGCCGGCCCATCAGCTCCGCCCCCGCCATGCCGAAACCCGTCAGGAAGTCGCCCTGCGTCTCCACCGCGCAGCGGGCGGCGGATTTCGCCTGCTCGGGCCCGTTGTGGCGGATGCAGGTGACGATGCCCTTCAGCGTGATCCCATGGGTCCGCTCGGCCTCCGCCGCGGCCTCTTCCATCGCCGCCAGGTACTCGCGCCAGGCCGCCACGTCGCCGCCGCCGCAGAAATCGGGCGACAGGAACGTCTCGGAATAGACGACGCCGTGCGCGGCGCTTTCCTCCAGCACGGCGAGGGTCAGGCGGCGGAACTCCTCGGGGCCGGTCAGGACGGTGCAGGCCGCCTCGTAGACCTGCAGGAAGTGGTCGAAGTCGCGGTAGGCGTAGCTGCCGTCCTCCTTGAAGATGCCAGAGAGGTCGATGCCCTTCTCGGACGCCAGTCCCCGGATGAAGGAGGGCGGCGCGGCGCCTTCGAGGTGGAGGTGCAGTTCGACCTTGGGCAGGCTCTTGAATGTCATAGGAAACTCCGTCCGGGGCCCTGGGAGGGGACACCGAGATGCGCCGCGACGCTGGCGGCGACATCGGTGAAGGCAACAAGGCCGAGGTTGCGCGCGCCGATACCGTGGCAGAGCACCGGCACCCGTTCGCGCGTGTGGTCGGTGCCGGTCCAGGTGGGGTCGTTGCCGTGGTCGGCGGTGACGATCAGCAGGTCGTCGCCCCGCAGCTTCGGCAGCAGCTTCGCCAGCTCCCCATCGAACCATTCGATGTGGTCCCGGTAGCCTGCCGGATCGCGGCGATGGCCGTAGAGGCTGTCGAACTCGACGAAATTGGCGAAGGTCAGGCCGTTGTCGGGGGTCTCCTCGATGTAATCCGACAGATGCCCCATCAGCGTCCTGTCATCGCCCTTGCGGTTCTCGTCGATTCCCCGCATCGAGAAGATGTCGCCGATCTTGCCCACCGCGTTCACCCTGCGGCCCGCGCCCCGCACCCAGTCGCAGAGGGTCGGGCTCGGCGGCTCGATGGCGTAGTCGTGCCGGTTCTGGGTGCGCTTGAAGGCGCCCGCCTCGCCCACGAAGGGCCGGGCGATCACGCGCCCGACCTTCATGGCGTGCAGGCGCGGGGCGATGGCCTCGCAGAGGGCGTAGAGCCGATCGAGGCCGAAATGCTCCTCATGCGCGGCGATCTGGAAGACGCTGTCGGCGGAGGTGTAGCAGATCGGCCGACCCGTCTTGACGTGCTCTTCCCCCAGCCGCGCGATGATCTCGGTCCCGCTGGCGTGGCAATTGCCGAGGATGCCGTCGGCGTCCGCCTGTTCGGCCACGAAATCGGCCAGGTCCTGCGGAAAGGCCGGGTCGCCCTTCGGGAAAACGTGCCAGTCCCAGGGCACCGGCACGCCCGCCAGTTCCCAGTGGCCGGAGGGGGTGTCCTTGCCGGGCGAGACCTCGGTCGCGGCGGCATAGGCGCCGGTGGGCGCCGGCCCGTCATGGGGCAGTCCGTTGGCAAGCGCATGGGCGGCGCGAAGGCCGAGGGCGTCGAGGGTCGGTGTCGTCAGCCCCGCCGCCTGCGCGATATGCCCGACCGTGTCCGCCCCGGTGTCCGGCACCTCGCCGTTGAAGAACGCGTCCGCATCCGGCGCGCCGCCGATCCCGACGCTGTCGATCACGACGAGGAAGGCGCGCGGCATCTAGCGGTCCACCCAGGTGTGGACGAGAGGCGGCACCTCGACGTCGTCCTCGGCGATGGTGACGGCGGACAGGATCGCGCGCGCGGCCATCTCGGCCTCTTCCTCGGTCCGCGCGTGCAGGACGCAAAGCGGCTCGCCCCGCCCGACCACGGTTCCGAGGTCGATGAAGTCCGTGAGGCCCACCGCAGGATCGACCGTGTCCGTCTCGACCTGCCGGCCCCCGCCGAGGGAGACGACGGCCTGGCCCAGCGCCTCGCCGTCGATGTGGACGACCCGGCCCATCCGGGGGGCCGGGACCTCGCCCACCACCGGGGCCTTGGGCAGATGCGTGCGCCAATCCTCGGCCATGTCCGGCGGGCCGCCCATGAGGGCGACCATGTGGGCGAACCGCTCCATCGCCGCGCCCGAGGTGATCGCCCGCTCGACCCGCTGGCGGGCCTCGGCCTCGTCCTCTCCGGTGAGGGCGAGGAGCCGGGTGCAGAGGTCCACGGTCAGGTCATGCAGGCGCGGGGCCGCGTCCCGGTTGCCGGCGAGGACCTCCATCGAGACCGCCACCTCGAGCGCGTTGCCGAGGACGGGGGCGAGCGGCTGGTTCATGTCCGTGACCAGCGCCGCCGTCGCGCAGCCCGCGCCGTTGGCCGTACTGACGAGGGAGCGGGCCAGCGCCTCGGCCTCTTCCGCCGTCTTCATGAAGGCGCCGGTGCCGACCTTGACGTCGAGGACGAGGCCTTCCAGCCCCGCCGCCAGCTTCTTGGACAGGATCGAGGCGGTGATGAGGTCGATGCTCTCCACCGTCGCGGTCACGTCGCGGATGGCGTAGAGGCGCTTGTCGGCGGGGGCGATCCGGCCCGTGGCGCCGGCGATGCAGCAGCCGGCCGCGCCGGTGACGCGCCGCAGCTGCGCTTCGTCCACCTGCGCCGTCAGGCCGGGGATCGCCTCCATCTTGTCCAGCGTCCCGCCCGTGTGGCCCAGACCCCGGCCCGAGATCATCGGGACATAGGCGCCGCAGGCCGCCAGCGCGGGGGCGAGGACGAGGGACACGCAATCCCCGACGCCCCCGGTCGAATGCTTGTCGATCACCGGGCCGTCCATGTCCCAGTGCAGCACGTCGCCGGATTCGCGCATCGCGAGGGTCAGCCCGACCCGGCCCGACGACCCGATCCCGTTCAGGCAAACCGCCATCGCGAAGGCCCCCGCCTGCGCGTCGCTGACCTTTCCGTTGGCGAGGCCCATGCCGAACCAGGCCAACTCTTCCGGGCTGAGGGCCTTCTGGCGCCGAACCTTCGCGATGATCGTACGGGCGTCCATTTACGTTTCCATGAACGAGGCATCGAACCCGCCGGGCAGCAGGCCGCCGACGGTGGTCTCCAGCGTCTTGCCCTGGATCGTGGCGAGGGTGACCTTGACGTCCCGGCCCGCGAACTCGGCCAGCTTCTGTCGGCAGCCGCCGCAGGGGGGCACCGGCTCGGGGCAGTCGGCGATGACGGCGACCTCCACGATCTCGCGCTCTCCGGCCGCGCACATCGCGGCGATGGCCCCGGCCTCGGCGCAGGTGCCTTCTGGATAGGCCGCGTTCTCGACGTTCACCCCCTGGAAGACGGTGCCGTTCCTGGTGCGCACCGCGGCGCCGACGTTGAACTTGGAATAAGGCGCGTAGGCGTTGGGAAAGACCGCGCGGGCGGCGTCCAGCAGATCCATGAGGGCAGCTCCGATTTTCGGGGCAGATTGGGACAGGGGGGCACGAGGCGCAAGGTCCCGCCTCGCGTCAGGCTGTGCCTGGGCGCTCTCCGTCATGGTAAATGCCGCTTGCGGGGGGTATGGGATAGGCGTGAGGCCTGACGCTGCACGCGCGGCCCGCAAAATGGTTCAATATTAAACCATCCGAGGGAGGAGCCATGTCCGACAGCACGAAAGAGGCCCTGCGGCAGGCGGCGCTCGACTATCATCGCTATCCCAAGCCGGGCAAGCTGGAGGTGCGGGCGACCAAGCCGCTCGCCAACGGACGCGACCTCTCGCGCGCCTATTCGCCCGGCGTCGCCGAGGCCTGCCTCGAGATCAAGGCCGACCCGACGACCGCCGCGGACTACACCGCGCGGGGCAACCTCGTGGCGGTGGTGTCGAACGGCTCCGCCGTGCTCGGCCTCGGCAATATCGGGGCGCTGGCGTCCAAGCCGGTGATGGAAGGCAAGGCCGTCCTGTTCAAGAAATTCTCGGGCATCGACTGCTTCGACATCGAGCTGGCCGAAAGCGACCCCGAGAAACTGGCCGACATCATCTGCGCGCTGGAGCCGACCTTCGGCGCGATCAACCTCGAGGACATCAAGGCGCCGGACTGCTTCATCGTGGAAAAGATCTGCCGCGAGCGGATGAACATCCCGGTCTTCCACGACGACCAGCACGGCACCGCCATCGTGGTCGGCGCCGCCGCCACCAACGCGCTGCGGGTCGCGGGCAAGAGGTTCGAGGACATCAAGGTCGTCTCCACCGGCGGGGGCGCGGCGGGGATCGCCTGCCTCAACATGCTGCTCAAGCTGGGGGTGAAGCGCGAGAACGTCTGGCTCTGCGATATCGCGGGCCTCGTTTACCAGGGGCGCGGCGAGGACATGACCCCGCAGAAGGCGGAGTATGCGCAAGGGTCGGCGGCGGCCACGCTGGACGACGTCATCGAGGGGGCGGACCTCTTCCTCGGCCTCTCGGGCCCGGGCGTGCTGACCCCCGAGATGGTGGCGAAGATGGCCCGCAGGCCCATCGTCTTCGCCCTCGCCAACCCCACGCCCGAGATCCTGCCCGACCTCGCCCGCGAGGCGGCGCCGGACGTCATCATGGCGACGGGCCGCAGCGATTTTCCCAACCAGGTCAACAACGTCCTGTGTTTCCCGTTCATCTTCCGCGGCGCGCTCGACGTCGGCGCGACCGAGATCAACGACGCCATGCAGATCGCCTGCATCGAGGGGATCGCGGCCATGGCCCGCGCCACCACCAGCGCCGAGGCGGCCGCCGTCTACCATGGCGAGCAGCTGACCTTCGGGGCCGACTACCTGATCCCGAAACCCTTCGATCCGCGTCTCATCGGCGTGGTCGCCGGCGCGGTGGCCAAGGCCGCCTGCGAGACCGGCGTCGCCACCCGGCCGATCACCGACTGGGATGCCTACAAGCGCAAGCTGGACGGGTCGGTGTTCAAGTCCGCGATGCTCATGCGCCCGGTCTTCGAGGCGGCGGCGACGGCATCGCGCCGCATCGTCTTTGCCGAGGGCGAGGACGAGCGGGTGCTGCGCGCGGCCCAGGCGATATTGGAGGACACGACCGAGAAGCCGATCCTCATCGGCCGGCCCGAGGTGATCGACGCGCGCTCCGAACGGGCGGGTCTGACGGTGCGACGCGGCGTGGATTTCGACGTGGTCGACCCCAACGACGACCCCCGCTACCGCGACTACTGGGAGACCTATCACGGCCTGATGGCCCGGCGCGGCGTCACGCCCGACCTTGCCCGCGCGATCATGCGGACGAACACCACGGCCATCGCCGCCGTCATGGTCCACCGCGGCGAGGCGGACAGCATGATCTGCGGCACCTTCGGGGAATACCGCTGGCATCTGAACTACGTCACCCAGGTGCTGGGGACCAAGACGGCCCAGCCCCACGGCGCCCTGTCGATGATGATCCTCGAGGACGGGCCGCTGTTCCTGGCCGATACCCACGTCTGGTCCCTTCCGACGCCCGAGCAACTGGCCCGCACGGCCATCGGCGCCGCGCGCCACGCCCGCCGGTTCGGGGTCGAGCCCAAGGTCGCCTTCTGCTCGCAGTCGCAATTCGGCAACCAGGCCGAGGGATCGGGCAAGCGCCTGCGCGAGGCGCTCGAGATCCTCGACGGGATGGACACCGATTTCGCCTACGAGGGCGAGATGAACGTGGACGTGGCGCTGGACCCGGCGATGCGCGAGCGCCTGCTGCCCGGCGGCCGGATGGAGGGGCCGGCGAACGTGCTGATCTTCGGCCATGCCGACGCGGCCTCGGGCGTGCGCAACATCCTGAAAGCGAAAGGCGGCGGGCTCGAGGTCGGGCCGATCCTCATGGGCCTCGGCAACCGGGCGCACATCGTGACGCCGGGGGTGACGGCGCGGGGCCTTCTGAACATGGCGGCGATCGCGGGCACGCCCGTGGCGCATTACGGGTAGGGGTGGCGGTCCGGATCGCCGTCCGCGCGGTGCTGGTCGAGGACGGCCGGCTGCTGCTGGTGAACGCCTGGAAGGGGCGCACGCACCTGTGGTGCGCGCCCGGCGGCGGGGTGGAGCCGCATCAGAGCCTGCCGGACAACCTCGCCCGCGAGGTGCGCGAGGAGACGGGCCTCGTCATCGAGGTCGGGGCACCCTGCCTCGTGAACGAATTCCACGATCCCGGCGGGACGTTTCACCAGGTCGACATCTACTTCCGCGCCACCGTCGAAGCCGGCAGCCCCCGCCCCGACGAGTGGACCGATCCCGAAGGCGTGGTCAGCCAACGCCGCTGGGTCGATGCGGCGGCTTACGATGCGCTGCGGGTCAAGCCCGACAGTCTGCGGGCCGTCGCCTTCGGGCCGGCGGCGAGTGCCCCGCTCTACGATCCGCTGGAACCGATCCTGCGCTAGGCCGCCGAACTGGCGCCCGTGCCCACCGACAGCCGCGCGAGAGCGGTGTCGAGGGCGGTCGACACCTCGGCCAGCGCGGGCGCGACGTCACCGCCGCCGGAATAGGGCGCGACGCCGAAACAGGCCGTCAGTTCGGCGCCGCCAAGGTCAAGCCGGTCGTCGATCCGCTCGGCGATCCGCCCCGCCACCTCCCGCGAGGCGCCGGGCAGGAAGACAAGGAACCGCGCCTCCCCGATGCGGGCGACCATGTCGTCCTGCCGGACGGTCTGGACGCCGACATGCGCGACGTGCTGGATCAGTTCTTCGGCGAGTTCGGACCCGTGGCGGCCGGCAAGGTCGTCGAAACCGGCAATGGCGATGCCGATCAGCCAGCCCGACCCGGCGTCCGCAAGGAGCCGTTCGGCCCCGTGCTGGTTGAGCGTCCCGGTCAGCGGATCGACATCCGCCGCCTGCCATGAGGCATCGAGGGTCCGCTGCGCCCGCGCCAGCAGCAGATTGGTCCGTACCATCAGCACCCCGATGTCGTCGGTGTAGCGGTCCGGCAGCGGCAGCACCCGGCCGGTCCGGTCCCAT
>JAMWZF010000123.1 GCA_024304875.1 Paracoccaceae bacterium | reverse complement strand
CTGCGCGATGGGGACATGCGCAAGCTGAACCTTTCAGAGCCGGTCGACCTGCCCGAGGTCGCCTTCGAGGCCGAGGACGGGTCAGAGATGACCCTCGCCGCCTACGAGGGGAAGATCGTCGTCCTGAACTTCTGGGCCACCTGGTGCGCCCCCTGCCGGCACGAGATGCCGACCCTCTCCGCTCTCCAGGCCGACATGGGTGGCGACGACCTTGCCGTCGTCACCATTGCCACGGGCCGCAACCCGGCCCCCGCAATGCGCGACTTCTTTGCCGAGATCGGCGTCGACAACCTGCCCCTCCACCGCGATCCGCAGCAGGCGCTGGCTCGCAACCTCGGTGTGCTCGGTCTGCCGGTGACCCTGATCCTCGACCGCGAAGGGCGCGAGATCGGCCGTCTGCAGGGCGATGCCGACTGGAATTCGGACAGCGCGCAGGCGATCCTCGGGGTCCTCGTCGCCGGAGAGAGCTGACTCGAGAGCCCGGCGTCAGGCGCGGTCCGGCAGACCGCTCCCGCCTCGTCTGCCCCTATTCGTAGAGGGTGTCGAAAAGGAGGCGCTGCGCTTCGACCACCTCGGCCGGGTCCTCGCCCGTGGCATAGCAGTCGGTGTAGCTGACATCCCGTCCGGCCCGTTGTCGACCTCGTAGGTCGGCCCGACCCGTTCGCCCCCGGTCACGGCGCTGAGATCACACGCATGAGGAAGCCTTTCAACCGGGGGTCCGGGGCGTGCACCCGGCAAGACGTCAGGGTGGCGATCGGGCGATCGGTCTCCTCCTGCGGCAGGGCGCAAGGACTGCGTGCCGGTCCGCCAAATCCTCTTTGCAGGCGTCGCCGCCTCTGGCATATCGCCCCCCATGTTCGACAACACCGACGAGATCCATCCGCTCTTCGAGGGCGCGCCCACGACGACCGAGTTCAAGAAGCTCCGCAAGCGGATCGTGCGCGGCGTGCGCGAGGCGGTGGAGCAGTACGGGATGGTCAATGAAGGGGCGAGGTGGCTGGTCTGCCTCAGCGGCGGCAAGGACAGCTACACGCTGCTGGCCGTGCTGCACGAGCTGAAGTGGCGGGGTCTGCTGCCCGTGGACCTGCTGGCCTGCAACCTCGACCAGGGGCAGCCGGGGTTCCCGGCGACGGTGCTGCCGGAGTTCCTGCAGCGGATGGGCGTGCCCCACCGTATCGAGTACCAGGACACCTATTCCATCGTGACCGACAAGGTCCCCGCAGGTCGGACCTACTGCGCCCTGTGTTCGCGCCTGCGCCGCGGCCACCTCTACCGGATCGCGCGGGAGGAAGGCTGCGAGGCGGTGGTGCTGGGCCATCACCGGGACGACATCCTCGAGACCTTCTTCATGAACCTCTTCCACGGCGGGCGGCTGGCGACGATGCCGCCGAAACTGCTCAACGAAGAGGGCGACGTGATGGTCTATCGGCCCCTCGCCCATGTCGCCGAGGAGGACTGCGAGAGGTTCGCCAGGGCGATGAACTATCCGATCATCCCCTGCGACCTCTGCGGCTCTCAGGACGGGCTTCAGCGCCAGCAGGTCAAGCAGATCCTCGACGGGTGGGAGCGCAACTCCCCCGGCCGGCGGCAGGTGATGTTCCGGGCGCTGATGAATGTCCGGCCCTCCCACCTGCTGGACCCCGGACTTTTCGACTTCGCCGGGCTCGGTCTCGGCACGGCCGATCGGTCTCCCGGGAATTAACCAGGCCAAAAGGTTGCGACTCTAAGGTGAACCCGAATCGGTGCCGCCTGTTTTCTCGGGCAGCAGTCGCCAAGGGGATTTCTCATGCGCAACCTCCTGATGCTGCGGCGGCTTCCGGGGTCACGCGGCCGGCGGATCGAGGTTGTGGCGCTCGCGCTCGTGATGCTGGCCTTCTCGGCGCTGGCGTTCGGGGCAGCCGGCCTGGCCACCGCCGGACTGATCATCCCCGCGGTCTGGGCGGCGGAGCGGCTGGTCTCGCGGTCGTCGCTCGTTGCACGGGGGCGGCGCGATCCGGCAACGGGCCTCCTCGAGCGGGCCGGCGTCGTTGCTGCCCTCGACGGGGCCCTGCTCCGGGCGAGCGTCGCGCCGGTGACCACCGCGGCGATCGTGCTGGAGGTCGTCGATTTCAAGCAGGTGGAGGAACGGCTCGACCGCGCCGGGGTGGAACGGTGCCTGTCGGTCATCGGCGCCCGGCTTGCGTCCGTCGTGCGCGAGACGGACAGCGTCGGGCGGCTGGACGGGCCGGTCTTTGCCGTCGCCCTGTCCTCTGTCCGGCGGCTCGACCTCGCGGCGGCGATCCAGTTGTGCACCCGGCTCCAGCAAGCGGTGGCGCAGCCGGTCCCGATCGGAGAGGTGAACCTGCACCTCACCGCCTCGGTCGGCTTCTGCCTTGCGGCAAGGCTTCAGGACCCGACCGGCGAGCGGCTGCTGCAGGCGGCGACCAGTGCGATGATCGAGGCAGGCCGTGGCGGGGGCGGGGCGATCCGCGGCTATTCGAGCGCCATGCGGAGCCGCATCCTGTCGCGGAACTCCCTGTCGTCGGAGGTGGCCCGTGCCCTCGACAAGGGCGAACTGCAGGCCTTCTTCCAACCGCAGGTGGCCACATTCGACCGGCAGATTACCGGGATCGAGGCGCTGGCGCGCTGGATCCATCCCGAGCGCGGACTGATCCCTCCGGTCGAGTTCCTGCCGGCGCTGGAACAGGCGGGTCTGATGGACCGGCTGGGCGGGGAAATGGTGCACCAGTCCCTCGCGGCGCTCAGGCGGTGGGATGCCATGGGCCTGGTCGTCCCCCGGGTTGCGGTCAATTTCTCGACGGAGGAACTGCGCGATCCGGGGCTCGCCGACCGCATTGCGCAGGATCTGGACCGCTTCGGATTGGATCCCTCGCGCCTGACGATCGAGGTTCTTGAAACCGTGGTCGCCAGCCGGTCGGAGGCCGGTGTGATCGACACCCTCGCCCGTCTGTCCGCCCTCGGCTGCACCCTCGACCTCGACGATTTCGGCACCGGTCATGCCTCGATCACCAACATCCGCCGCTTCTCGATCGCGCGGATCAAGATCGACCGGTCTTTCGTCACACGCATCGACACGGACGCCGACCAGCAGATGATGTTCGCCGCGATCCTGACGATGGCCGACCGGCTGAAGCTGGACACGCTGGCAGAAGGCGTCGAGACCGAGGGAGAACTGGCCATGCTTGCCGACCTCGGCTGCCGTCATGCCCAAGGCTTTGCCATCGCGCGGCCGATGCCGCTGGACGAGATGACCGACTGGCTCGACTGCGCTGGCGCGCGCGAGGAGGGCGAGCTTGGGCGGATGACCGGCTAGGACGTTGCGGCTGCGGGCGGATCGCGCGCAGGTCCGGCCGGAGGTACCGCCACCGCGGCGCTGTTCGGCCCGGCCGACTCGGACGTGCCGGGCCCGGCGTGAAGGCTCTCCGGCCCCGACCATTCGGGCCCGCCGAAGCGAAGGCCCGGCCGCGAGTGCCGGCCGGCTTCGCTGTCCGGGATGGGACGACCGGCGCGCCGCCCCGGACCGCGGGGTGGCCCGTTCAGAGAGGGATGCGCCACCTTGGGGCCCGGATTGCAGAGCCCGAGGCTGCTTATGACCGGCGGCGGGACCGGGCAGGCCGCCGTTTCCCGCGAGCACGGTCCGGCGCTCGCGCTCCCGGCGCAGCCCGCGACCCACGATCCCACACGCCGCACAGATCGCACCGCGGCCCTGCGGCAGGCCGTCGCCCGACCCTTGCACACAAGGCAAAACCGCTTGACCTTTGCCCCCCCGGCCTGTTGAAGGCCACCGATATTCCCGGCAGGCAGACAGGCGGCTTTGATGGACGACCAGAACAAGAACCTGATCCTCGCGACGGCGCTCAGCTTCCTCGTGATCCTCGTCTGGTTTCTGCTGTTCCCCCCGCCGGAGCAGGCCCCCGGGACCGACATCGAGCAGGCGACCGAGCAGCCCCTGCCCGGGCAGGGCGCGGATCCCTCCTTGTCGCCGACCGCCGACCCCGGCCTCGACCCCGCCTCCGGCAGCACCGGCGAGACCGGCACCGCCGCCGCCGCGCCGAGCGAGATCGACGCCCTCGTCTCCGCGGCCCGGGTCACCATCGATACGCCCAAGCTCACCGGCTCGATCAGCACCCTTGGCGGGCGGATCGACGAACTGGCGTTGAAGGATTACAACGAGACGCTCGACCCCGACAGCCCGCTGGTCGACCTCTTCATCCCCGAAGGCAGCGAAAGCGCCGAGCCGGCCTACTATGCCCTGCACGGCTGGATCGCGCTGGAGGGGATCGAGGGTGCTGCCGTTCCCGGCGACCGGACCGAGTGGCAGATCGAGGGCGAGGGCACGCTGACCCCCGAGACCCCCGTCACGATGACCTGGGACAACGGGCAGGGGCAGCTTTTCCGCAAGACCTTCTCGGTCGACGAGGACTATCTCTTCACCATCACCCAGTCGGTCGAGAACACCGGCGAGGGCGAGATCGTCCTGCGCCCCTACGGCCAGGTCCGCCGCCACGGCCTGCCGGACAGCCGGCCGTTCTTCATCCTGCACGAAGGCGTCGTCCGGATGTCCGACGGCACGCTGGAGGAGATCGACTACGACGACATGCCCGACCTCGAGCAGGACGAGGAGCGGATCGAGGTCACCGAGAACGGCTGGATCGGCTTCACCGACAAGTACTGGATGGCCAACCTGATCCCCGCCCCCGGCACCGGCTTCCGCTCGGTCGCGCGCGAGGTGGGCGGCATCTACCTGACCGAGGCGGTGCAATCCCCCGTCACCGTCGCCGCGGGCGCCACGGTGAGCGCCGAGAGCCAGCTCTTCGCCGGCGCCAAGGAATGGGAGACGATCCGCGAGTACGAGAACGAACAGGGCATCGAGGGCTTCGTCGATTCCATCGACTGGGGCTGGTTCTTCTTCCTGACCAAGCCGATCTTCGCGGTCCTGCACTGGCTGAACCAGCTGATCGGCAACATGGGCTGGGCGATCATCGGCCTGACGCTGGTGATCAAGGCCATCCTCTTGCCGCTGGCCTACAAGTCCTACGTCTCCATGGCCAAGATGCGCGAGCTTCAGCCCGAGATGCAGAAGCTGAAGGAACGCGCCGGCGACGACCGCGAGGCGATGCAGAAGGGGATGATGGAGCTCTACAAGAAGAACAAGGTGAACCCGGCCTCGGGCTGCCTGCCGCTTCTGCTTCAGATCCCGATCTTCTTCTCGCTCTACAAGGTGATCTTCGTCACCATCGAGCTGCGGCATGCCCCCTGGATCGGCTGGATCCGCGACTTGTCGGCGCCCGACCCGTCGTCGATCTTCAACCTCTTCGGCCTGCTGCCCTGGGCCCCGCCCGAGCCGGGCAGCATCCTCGCGACCGTGTTCATCGGCGTCCTGC
The DNA here is from genome assembly GCA_024304875.1 of Paracoccaceae bacterium. Classification (GTDB taxonomy): domain Bacteria; phylum Pseudomonadota; class Alphaproteobacteria; order Rhodobacterales; family Rhodobacteraceae; genus JAMWZF01. The sequence goes on along the minus strand of JAMWZF010000123.1, from coordinate 2,962 downwards.
CGATCCTGCTCGGCATCTCGATGTGGCTGCAGCAGAAACTGAACCCGGCGCCCACGGACCCGACCCAGCAGATGGTCTTCGCCTGGATGCCCTGGATCTTCATGTTCATGCTGGGCAACTTCGCCAGCGGGCTGGTGATCTACTGGATCGCGAACAACACGATCACCTTCCTGCAGCAGTACGCCATCATGCGCAGCCAGGGGTACAAGCCGGACATTCTCGGCAACATCCGCGGCGCGAGGGCCGCGGGCGCCAAGGCGGGTGACAAGAAGTGACCGCGACGGTCGGCTCGATCTGGCGCCATCCGGTCAAGGCTCATGGGCGCGAGGAGATCGGTTCGGCCGAGTTGACCGCCCACGGCACCATCCCCTTCGACCGGGAATGGGCCGTGGCCCACGAGGCGAGCGAGGCGGATGGCTCCGAGTGGGTCCGCTGCGTGAACTTCACCCGCGCCGCCGGGGCACCGCAGCTGATGGCGATTACCGCCTCCCTGGACGAGGCGACCGGACGCCTGACCCTGTCGCACCCCGAGCGCGAGCCGCTCGAGTTCGACCCCGACACCGAGGGCGACAGGCTGATCGACTGGGTCTCGCCGCTGATGCCCGAGGGACGGGCGAAACCTGCGCGCCTGGTCCGCCAGCGCGCCGGACGGGGCCTGACAGACAGCGATTTTCCATCTTTGACACTCTGCAACACGGCCTCTCATGCGGCTGTGGAGCGGGCTGCAGGCCGCGATCTGTCGCCACACCGCTGGCGCGGGAACGTATGGATCGACGGACTGGAGCCCTGGGCCGAATGGGACTGGGTCGGCCGCGAGGTGCGGATCGGCGGTGCCGTTCTGGCCGTGCGCGAACGGACCGGGCGATGCCTTGCCACCCACGCCAACCCGGACACCGGGGAGCGGGACGTCGAAATGCTGCCGCTGCTCGACGACCTGACGAGCCGCGACTTTTCGGTCATGGCCGAGGTGATCCAAGGCGGAGCTATCCGGACCGGCGATCCGGTCGAGGTGCTCTGAGATGGCCCTGCTCTTTCCCGAGGTCGAGGAACCCGACGAGCAGGCGCGCGAGGCCGGGCGTATGCTCTTCGCGGGCGAGACGGAGTTCCTCAAGGGCGTCGTCGCCATGTCCGGCCTGCCCCCGGCGGACCGGCCGGAAGTCTGCTTTGCCGGCCGCTCCAACGTGGGCAAGTCGACCCTCATCAACGCGCTGACCGGCCGCAAGGGCCTCGCCCGGGCGTCGAACACGCCGGGGCGGACGCAGGAGATCAACTACTTCACCGCCACCGACGACCTCTACGTCGTCGACCTGCCGGGCTACGGGTTCGCCAATGCTCCGGTCGCGGTCGTGGCCAAATGGCAGGCGCTGCTCAAGCAGTACCTGCAGGGCCGAGTGACCCTGCGCCGGGCCTTCGTGCTGATAGACGCCCGCCACGGGATCAAGGCGGTGGACGAGGAGATCATGAGCCTGCTCGACACCGCCGCCGTCACCTTCCAGGCCGTGCTGACCAAGACCGACAAGGTCAAGGCGGCGGACAGGGACAAGGTGCTGGCGCAGGTCCGCGAGCGGCTGGGCAAACATCCCGCCGCCTTCCCCGAGATCGTGTTGACCTCGTCCGAAAAGGGCGATGGGATCGAAACTCTCCGCGCGGTCATCGCCGGGATCGTCGCACAGGGCTGAAGCAAATGAGGGTGCAGAACATGGAGCGGGACTGGATCGCCACCGCGCGAACCTTGAGCGAGGCGCTGCCCTACATGCAGCGCTATGCCGGCGCGGTCGTCGTGGTCAAGTTCGGCGGCAATGCGATGGGCGACGACGACGCGATGGCGGAATTCGCCCGCGACATGGTCCTCATGCGGCAGGTGGGCATGAACCCCGTGGTCGTCCACGGCGGCGGCCCGATGATCAACGACCTGCTGAAGCGGCTCGGCATCGAGAGCCGTTTCGTGCGCGGCAAGCGCGTCACCGACCAGGCCACCGTCGAGGTGGTCGAGATGGTGCTGACCGGCCTCGTGAACAAGCGGATCGTGCAGGCGATCATGGACGAAGGCGGCCGCGCCGTGGGCCTGTCGGGCAAGGACGACGACCTGCTGGTGGCCGAGGCGGACGACCCCGAGCTGGGCTTCGTGGGCAAGCCGGTCGAGATGAACGTGCAGGTCCTGCGCGACCTCTTCACCGCCGGGATCATCCCGGTCATCGCCCCCGTGGCGACCGGCATGGACGCCAAGGAGACCTTCAACGTCAACGGCGACACCGCCGCCGGGGCCATCGCAGGGGCTCTCAAGGCCGACCGCCTGCTGCTGCTGACCGACGTGGCCGGGGTGAAGGACGCCGATGGCAATGTCATCACCCGCCTCTCCCCCGAGGAGGTCCACAAGCTGACCGAAGAGGGCGTGATCTCGGGCGGGATGATCCCCAAGACCGAGACCGCCCTCGCCGCGCTCGAGGCCGGGGTGCGGGCGGTGGTCATCCTCGACGGCCGGCTGCCCAATGCTTCGCTCCTTGAGCTGTTCACCGACCACGGCGCGGGGTCGATCATCCGGGCGAGCGAGCCGCGGGTGACGCCGCGCGAGGAGTGACGCGCCGCGCCGAGGTCGAGGCGCTGGCCGCGACGGAGCGGCTCTTCGTTTCGGGCGTGGTGGCGGAAGAGGGCCGGTCCGTCCTTCTGCTCTCGCCGGACGAGCCGGGATTTTGGCCGTACTTCCAATGCAGCCCCGAAGCGCAGGACGGTGATCCGGACCCGCTCGACCGATGGTCGGCGCGGGTGATCGGTGCGGTCGCGGCACAGGTCGGCGGCGAGGCCCTGTTCCCCTTCGGCGGCCCGCCTTGGCAGCCCTTCACCCGATGGCCGCTGGAGAGCGGGGAGGCGTGGGTTTCACCCGTCGGCCTGATCGTGCACCGCCGGATGGGCCTTTTCGCGTCGTTCCGGGGGGCTATCGGCGTGACCGAGCGGATTGCCCCGA
>JAMWZF010000122.1 GCA_024304875.1 Paracoccaceae bacterium | reverse complement strand
AGGGGGTGGAGCGCACGCTCTGGCTGCGCCTGAAGCTGATCGCCGACGTGGGCCTGCTCGGCCTGCCGAACGCGGGCAAGTCCACCTTCCTCGCCGCGACCTCGAACGCCCGGCCGAAGGTGGCGGATTATCCCTTCACCACCCTGGTGCCGAACCTCGGCGTCGTCTCGGTCGACGGGGCGGAGTTCGTCGTGGCCGACATCCCCGGCCTGATCGCGGGCGCCTCCGAGGGCAAGGGTCTCGGCGATGTCTTCCTCGGTCACGTGGAGCGGTCCGCCGTGCTCCTGCACCTGATCGACGGCACCTCGGGCGACCCGGTCGGCGACTGGCAGACCATCGTGACCGAGATCGAGGCCTACGAAGGGGGCCTGGCCGAGAAGCCGCGGATCACGGTGCTCAACAAGATCGACACCCTCGACGACGAGGAGCGGGCCTTCATCGCGGACGAACTCCGCGAGGGCGGCGCGGGCGAGGTCATGCTGATGTCCGGCGCCACCGGCGAAGGCGTGACCGAGGTCCTGCGCGCCCTACGCCGGGTCATCGGCGACCGGGCCCGCGCGGCCAAGGCCGAGGAGGACGACGGGGAGGATACCTCTTGGGCGCCCTGAGCGATGCCGCGCGCATCGTCGTCAAGATCGGCTCGGCCCTGCTGGTGGACCGGGAGAGCGGGGCGCTGCGCTCCGGATGGCTGACCTCGCTGGCCGAGGACGTGGCCTGGCTTCGCGGCGCGGGCAAGGACGTGGTCCTCGTCTCCTCGGGCTCGATCGCCCTCGGCCGCCGGGTCCTCGGCCTGCCGGCCACGGAGCTGGCGCTGGAACAGAGCCAGGCCGCCGCCGCCGTCGGCCAGATCCGCCTCGCCCGCGCCTACGAGGAGGCCCTGGCCCCCCACGGGATCACCACCGCGCAGGTTCTGGTGACGCTGGAGGACAGCGCGAACCGGCGCCGCTACCTCAATGCCCGCGCGACGATGGAGACGCTCCTGTCCCTCGGCGTGACCCCCATCGTGAACGAGAACGACACCGTCGCCACGGACGAGATCCGCTACGGCGACAACGACCGGCTGGCGGCGCAGGTGGCGGTGACGGCGGGGGCCGACTGCCTCGTGCTGCTGTCGGACGTGGACGGGTTCTACTCGGGCAATCCCGCAGAGGACCCGGCGGCCCTCCGGTACGAGAGGATCGACCGGATCACGCCGGCCATCGAGGCGCAGGCCGGGGATGCCGGCTCCGGTCTGTCGAAGGGGGGGATGAAGACCAAGCTTCTGGCCGCCCGCATGGCGACCGAGGCCGGCTGCGAGATGGCGATCACGCTTGGCGCCCCCCAGAACCCGCTCCGGGGGCTCGACGAGGGCGCTTCGGCGACATGGTTCACCGCCAAGGGGGACCCCCAGGCGGCCCGCAAACGCTGGATCGGGGCGATGAAGCCCCGTGGCCGGGTCATCGTCGACGCCGGCGCGGCCCGGGCCCTCTGCCAGGGCAAGAGCCTGCTGCCCGCCGGGGTCAGCGCCGTCGAGGGCAGCTTCGGCCGCGGCGAGCCGGTGGAAATCGTCGGGCCCGAGGGCGCACGCCTCGGCATCGGCCTCGCCCGCTATACCGCCGCCGAGGCCAAGGTGATCCTCGGCCGGCGCAGCGAGGAGATCGAGGCGGTGCTGGGCTACAAGGGCCGGGCGGCGCTGATCCACCGCGACGACATGGTGCTGTGAGCGCACCACAGACGCGGCTGGACGCGGCCCGTCGCCGCTGGGGCCTGACCGGGCTGACCCTCGTGACCGAGACGCCGAGCAGCCGGATCTTCCGCGCCGACGGCGGGCTCTGCCTCAAGCTGGTCAAGCCGGAGGGCCAGGAGGAGATGGGCGGGGTGCCGCTTCTGCGCTGGTGGGGCGGCGACGGCGCGGTCCCTCTTCGGGATGCGGCGCGGGACGCGATGCTGCTGGACTGGCTGCCCGGTGCGCCCCTCGGCGATGCGGTCCGCGCGGCAGGTGACGGCGAGAGCATCGCGGGTCTCGCGCGCCTCATCGCCCGGCTCCAGGCGCCCCGGCCCGGGCCGATGCCGGACCTGGAACCGCTGGAGCACCGGGCCGGCCCGCTCCTGGCCTTGACCGAGGGTCTTCCCGGCCGGGCGGCCCGCCTCTGCCGCCGGCTCCTCGACACGTCTCCCGCTCCGGTGCCCCTGCACGGCGACCTGCACCATGACAACGTCATCGTCGGCCCGGACGGGACCTGGACGGTGATCGACCCCAAGGGCGTCTCCGGCGATCCCGCCTACGATGGCGCCAACCTTTTCGCGAACCCCGTGGGCCGGCGAGACCTTGCGCTGGATCCGGCCCGGATCGACCGGATGGCCAGCGGAGTGGCGGCGGGGCTCGGGCAGGACCGCACCCGGATCCTTGGCTGGGCAACGGTCCACGCGGCCCTCGGCACCCTGTGGCGGGCGTCGGAAGGGCAGGAGACGGAGTTCGGCCATGCGCTGACGAACCGGCTCTTCGCCGCGCTGGACCGGGCGGGCGGATAGGGCCCGTGCCGCGGTGAGACATCGGCAAACGGCGGGCAGACAGGTCCGACAGGCCCTGGTTCAACTTCCGGTGGCAAGGACTCCAGAACGCTAACGTTCCGAAGTCAGTGCCGTATCGGCAACCCCCTGGGCCGGAACGCAACACCGGCGAACCTCCTGCCACCTCCGCTTGTCGCATCAACCGGATATCAACGGTTGCCCCCGCTCACCCTCGCGCCGGTCGCCCCTTTTGCCCCGGCCCGAATTCGGCTACCTCTTCCGACCACCCCTTCCGGAGGCTCGGCCATGAAAGACCTCACCGACATCCCCGCCCTGATGGCAGACATCGGCCGGCGCGCGAAAGCCGCTGCGGCCGAACTGGCGTTCGCCTCTCCGGAAGCGAAGCGGCAGGCGCTCGAGGCCGCCGCCGATGCGGTCTGGGCCCGGCGGGACGAGATCGTCGCCGCCAATGCGCGCGACCTCGAGTACGGGCGGGAGAAGGGGCTGACCCTGGCGATGATGGACCGGCTGATGCTGGATGAGGCCCGGATCGAGGGCATCTGCAATGGCCTGCGCGCCGTGGCCGCGCAGGACGATCCGGTCGGCGCCGTCATCTCCGAATGGGACCGGCCCACCGGCCTGCATATCCGGCGCGTCCGCACCCCCCTCGGCGTCATCGGCGTGATCTACGAAAGCCGCCCGAACGTGACCGCCGACGCCGGGGCGCTCTGCCTCAAGGCCGGCAACGCGGTGATCCTGCGCGGCGGCTCCGAGAGCTTCCACTCCGCCGGGGCGATCCATGCCTGCCTGCAGGAGGGGCTTCGCGCCGCCGGCCTGCCCGAGGACGCGGTGCAGAAGGTGCCCACCCGCGACCGGGCGGCGGTGAGCGAGATGCTGACGATGACCGACACCATCGACGTGATCGTCCCCCGCGGCGGCAAGGGCCTTGTCGGCCTCGTCCAGCGCGAGGCGCGGGTGCCGGTCTTCGCCCACCTCGAGGGCATCGTGCACATCTACATCGACAAGGCCGCCGATCCGCAGAAGGCCCTGAACGTCGTTCTCAACGCCAAGACCCGGCGCACCGGCATCTGCGGCGCGGCCGAGTGCCTGCTGATCCACCGGGACGCGATCCCGCTCGGACAGGCCGTCGTCGATGTGCTCAGAGAAGCGGGGGTGGAGGTTGCGGCCGAGGGGCTGGACGGCTCGCGTCCCGCGACCGCGGACGACTGGGGGCACGAGTACCTCGACATGAAGATCGCGGCGAAGGTGGTGGACGACATCGACGCGGCCATCGCCCATATCCGCACCTTCGGGTCGAACCACACCGACTGCATCCTGACCGAGGACGACGCGGCGGCCGAGAGGTTCTTCGAACGGCTCGACAGCGCGATCCTGATGCGCAACGCCTCGACGCAGTTCGCGGACGGCGGCGAGTTCGGGATGGGGGCCGAGATCGGGATCGCCACCGGCAAGATGCACGCCCGCGGTCCTGTGGGGGCCGAGCAGCTGACCAGTTTCAAGTACCTCGTGACCGGCGACGGCACGGTCCGGACGTGACGGGCCGGTGGTGAGGCGCCCGGCCGCGGCTCTAGAAGCCGATCTCGATGCCCGCCGCTGTCTCGCGCAGGACCGGCGACCGATCCAGCGCCGCCGCCGCCTCGGGCAGAAGAGCGAACTGCACGTGTGCCGGGGCGAGGGTCGCGGGTGGCGGCGCGCCGAGCACCAGCTCGGCCAGCCCCTCTTCCAGCCGGACCACGCTGCCCGCGCCGGCGATCCGCCAGGTGTCTGCGGTCCGTGTCACGACGATGGTGCCGCCACGGGGCAGGGCCGTCTGCAGGCAGAGGATCGCGAGAAAGGCGCAGCGTACCTCCGTGCGGGGCGCCGGCGTCTCGATCCGCCAGTCGTGCCGCACCTTGCTGCCGTCCTCGGCGCCGCGCAGCACGCCGCGCACCTCGTCCGCCCGGATCTGCTGGCCCGCCTCGGACCGGCCGAAGGCAATCCGGAAGAGCTGCACGCGCGCCTGCGCCCCCGCGGCGCTGTCCGAGATCAGCTGCATCTCGGGCCCCTGCGCCGCGCCGGTCAGGCCCAGAAGCTCGACCCCGTTTCCGATCGCGCCGATCGGGCTGATCAGGTCATGGCAGATACGGGCGCCGACCAGTCCGGGGATGTCAGGACGGTTCATTGCCGCCTCCCTGTCCGGGGTTTCGTGGCGTGACCGATCTCAACGACTTTCTCGAGCCGGGCATGCTGGTTCTGCACCCCGATCGACCCGACTGGGGCACGGGGCAGGTGCAGTCTAACATAAACGGCCGGATCACGGTGAATTTTCGGGAGGAAGGCAAGGTCGTCATAGATGGCAGCCGCGTCAGTCTGGTGATCGTCGATCCTTAGGTGGACCCCGCCCGAACTTGCACAACCTCAAGATGAATACAAGATTACCGCCGCCGTCTGCGGACCCGGGGCTCCGGCGGCCGTCGGTTGCCAAGACGGGGGGCGGATCGTAAGACCCGGGACGAGGGGTACGGGGGCCGATACCGCCGCATGACGACCGAGACGACAGCTTTCGAGGTGCGCCTGGCAACGGGCGAGGACGATCTGGCGGCGGCCCAGCGCCTGCGCTACCGCGTCTTCGTCGAGGAGCTGGGCGGGGACGGCCCGCTGGTCGACCACGCCGCCCGGCGCGAGGCGGACCGGTTCGATCCCTTCTTCGACCACCTGATCCTGACCGATCCGGACCTTCCCCGCGGGGATCACGTGATCGGCGTCTACCGGATGATGACCGAGGACCGCGCCCGCGCGGCCGGGGGCTTCTACTCGGAGGGCGAATACGACCTCGGCCCCTTGAAGGCATCGGGCCGCCGCCTGCTGGAGCTGGGCCGGTCCTGCGTCGCGCCCGAGCATCGGACCGGCGCCGCGCTGGTGGCTCTCTGGCAGGGGCTGGCCGACCAGGTGCGCCGGACCGGGGCCGAGGTCCTGTTCGGCGTCGCCTCGTTCCACGGCACCGACCTTGCCGCCCTGGCGCAGCCCCTGTCGATGCTGCATCACCGCCACCTCGCCCCGCCCGAGCTGCGCGTCACCGCCCGTCCGCCCCAGGCCAGGGACATGGACATGATGCCGGAGGCAGAGCTGGACCGCCGCGCCGCGATGCTGGCGGTGCCGCAGCTGATCAAGTCCTACCTGCGCCTCGGCGGCGTGGTGGGCGAGGGGGCCTGGGTGGACCGGGCGTTCAACACCACCGATGTCTGCCTGATCCTCGACACCGCGCGGCTGACCGGGCAGGGGGCCGGCCTCTACACCCGGGGCCGGGAGTGAGGGACCGGACCTGGCGCGGCGACGGCCCGCTGCCCGCCCCTGTCGCGGCCACGCCGCTTGGCCATCTCCGCGGGGCGCTGAAGGCGGCCGCGCTGATCGTGGTGAACTTCGGCTGCCTTGCGCTGCTTCTGCTGATCCGCATCGTCGAGGCGCCCCTGTTCCGCCCGCGCCGTCCCCTGACGCCGTCGATCACCCGGCTGGTCTGCCGCACATCGCTCGCGATCATCGGGATCCGCTACCGCATCCTCGGCCATCCCCAGAAGGGGGGCGGGGCGATGGTGGCGAACCATTCCTCCTGGCTCGACATCTATGCGCTGAACGCGGCCTGCCGCCTCTATTTCGTGTCCAAGGCCGAGGTGGCCGGCTGGCCCGGCATCGGCTGGCTGGCGCGGGCGACGGGGACCGTCTTCATCGCCCGGCAGCGCAGCGCGGCGCGGGCGCAGGTGGCCCTGTTCCGCGAAAGGCTGGCGGTGGGGCACGAGCTTCTGTTCTTCCCCGAGGGGACGAGCAGCGACGGCCTGCGCGTCCTGCCGTTCAACCCGACGCTGTTCGACACCTTCATGGACCCCGCCCTGGCCGGGTCGACCGTGCAGCCGGTCAGCGTCATCTACACCGCGCCCGAGGGGGCCGACCCGCGCTTTTACGGCTGGTGGGCCGCCATGGGCTTCGGCCCGCACCTGTGGAAGATCCTGACCGCGCCCCGGCAGGGGGCGATCACGGTGCGGTTCCACGAGCCCTTGAGGGTCGGGGACTTCGCGGACCGCAAGGCGCTGGCCCGCGCGGCGGAAGAGGCGGTGCGGGTGCCGGACCTTACCCGCGGATAAGGTATTGATAAAAGGTTAATATTTTCGCCATTCCGGTGTGCGGCAATCCAGGTTGCGCGATGCCCGCGCGGGACCTCTCTCATCCGACCCGGGGAACGATCGGTCCGGACCACGGGCCGAGAGGTCAGAGCATCTCGGCCCTCAGCGCCTTCAGAGCCGCTGCCGGATCGTCGCTGCCCCAGATCTCTTCCCCGATCCCGAAGAAATCCGCGAAGGGGGCGAGGGCGCGGATGCGGTCCCCGGTCAGGGCGCCCTCGGCCACGACGGGAACCTCGATCATCTCGGACCACCACTGGAACAGCTCCGCCTCGGCCACCCGGCCGGAGCCGAGGACGCTCTCGGCCACGGGACCGAAGGCGACGTAATCGGCGCCGAGTTCCCCGGCCGTCATCCCGTCGTGGCGGGAGTTGCCGCACCAGGCGCCGACGATGGCGTCCTCGCCGAGGGCCTTGCGCACCCGGCCGACCGAGCGGGCGTGATCCGACAGGTGGACCCCGTCCAGCCCGTGCCGCTCGGCGATGCCGAGGTGTTGCTCGACCACGATGGCGACGTCGCGGGCATGGGCAACGGCGCGGCAGAGGTCGGCGGCGCGGCCCACGGCGCTTTCGTCGCTGCTGGCCAGCGCCAGGCGCACGCAGGCCACCGGCACCGCGTCGAGGCAGGCGGCCAGGAGGTCGGGAAAGCGCGACGGCTCGAAGGCCGGCGGAGTGATGAGATAGACCTGCGGGGCCTCGGGCCCCTGTTCGATGTCGTCCGTCATGCCGGCCTCTTAGCCGAGCCGGGACGCCTTGCCCAGAGGCCCCGCGCGGCGTAAGGGACCGGCCCATGCCGCAGACCGACGCCCAGCCCGCCTTCGTCCTGATCCGCCCCCAGATGGGCGAGAACATCGGCGCCGCCGCGCGCGCGATGTGGAACTTCGGGCTGGATGCCATGCGCGTGGTGACCCCGCGCGACGGCTGGCCGAGCGAGAAGGCGGTGGCGATGGCCTCGGGCGCGGGGCGGCTCCTCGACGAGGCGATGCTGTGCGAGAGCACCGAGGCGGCGATCTCCGACTGCCACTGGGTTCTGGCCACCACCGCGCGCCCCCGCGGCCTGACCAAGCCGGTGATGACCCCCGAGGCGGCGATGGCCGAGGCCGCGGTCCGGATCGGCCGGGGCGAGCGCGTCGCGGTCATGTTCGGCCCCGAGCGGGCGGGGATGGAGAACGACGACATCGCCCGCGCCAGCGCCATCGTGACCGTCCCGGTGAATCCGGCCTTCGCCTCACTGAACCTTGCCCAATGCGTGCTTCTCATGGCCTACGAGTGGCGCCGGGCCTCGGCCGAGGCGGTGCCCGTGGTGCTGGACGGCGGGCGGACGGAGCTGGCGAGCGGCACCGAGATCGAGGCCCTGGCGGGCCACTACGAGGAGCGGCTCGAGGCGGCGGGCTTCTTCTTTCCCGAGGCCAAGGCGGAGGGGATGAAGCTGTCCCTGCGGAACCTCTGGCCCCGGCTCGGCCTGACCCGGGCGGACGTGCAGATGCTGCATGGCGTGATGCGGCAGATGGTCCGCTGGAAGGAGAGGGGGTAGGGGGCGCCGCCCCCGTCCCTTCGGGACTCCCCCGAGGTATTTGGGGCGAAAAGAGGAGCGGGGCGCGGCGCAGGGTCGCTCGGGGCGCGCCTTGCCGCCGGTGGGGCCGGCGCATAGGTTGCCGGCAACTTTCGCGAGGCAGGCATGGCTGAGAAGAAACGGTCGATATTCGAGGATG
>JAMWZF010000121.1:6580-8429 GCA_024304875.1 Paracoccaceae bacterium | reverse complement strand
GTCCTGGGAGTGCTGGGCGCCCACGCGGGCGGCGGCGCCGTTGGGGCCGCGGAAGACGATGGGACAGCCCATTTGCCCGCCGGACATATACAGGGTCTTGGCCGCCGAGTTGATGATCTGGTCGATCGCCTGCATGGCGAAGTTGAAGGTCATGAATTCGACGATGGGGCGCAGACCCCCGAAGGCGGCGCCGACGGCGATGCCGGTGAAGCCGTGTTCGGTGATCGGCGTGTCGATGACGCGCTTGGCGCCGAACTTGTCCAGCAGGCCTTGGGAGATCTTGTAGGCGCCCTGGTACTCGGCGACCTCCTCGCCCATGAGGAAGACGCCCTCGTCGCGCTCCATCTCCTCGGCCATGGCCGAGTTGAGGGCCTCGCGGACGGTCATGGAGACCATCTCGGTCCCCTCGGGCCAGTCGGGCTCGGGCGCCTGGGGCATCGCGGCCTCCTGCGGGGAGGCGGCGGCTGGGGCCTTGGACGGAGCCTCGTCCGAGGACTTGGCCTCCGGCTTCTCTTCCTTTTCCGCGGGCTTGGAGGCCTCGGCCTCGGACATGTCCTCGCCCTCTTCGCCGATGATGGCGATGGGGGTGTTCACCTTGACGCCCTCGGTGCCTTCCTCGATCAGGATCTTGCCGATGACGCCTTCGTCCACGGCCTCGAACTCCATCGTGGCCTTGTCGGTCTCGATCTCGGCGAGGATGTCGCCCGAGGACACGGTGTCGCCTTCCTTCACCAGCCACTTGGCGAGGGTGCCTTCCTCCATCGTGGGGGAGAGGGCGGGCATGAGAATTTCGGTCGCCATTTACACGGCCTCCCCTTGCGGCAGTTCCTCGGCGTAGATGTCGGTCCAGAGCTGATCCAGATCCGGCTCGGGGCTCTCCTTGGCGAACTCGGCGCTTTCGTTCACGACGTCCTTGATCTCCTTGTCGATCGCCTTCAGGTCGTCCTCGGAGGCGTGGTCGCCGGTCAGGAGCATCTGGCGGATGTTCTCGATCGGATCGCGCTTCTCGCGCATCTCCTGCACCTCCTCGCGGGTCCGGTACTTGGCCGGGTCGGACATCGAATGGCCTCGGTAGCGGTAGGTCATGACCTCGAGGATGTAGGGGCCCTTGCCGGCGCGGCAGTGGGCGACGGCCTTCTCGCCGGCGGCCTTGACGGCCAGGACGTCCATGCCGTCGACTTCCTCGCCCTCGATCCCGTAGGCGGCGCCGCGGGCGTAGAGGTTGGGCGACTTGGAGGACCGCTTGGTCGAGGTGCCCATGGCGTACTGGTTGTTCTCGATCACGAAGACGACCGGAAGGTCCCAGAGCTCGGCCATGTTGTAGGTCTCGTAGACCTGGCCCTGGTTGGCTGCGCCGTCGCCGAAGTAGGTGAAGGTCACCCGGTCGTTGCCGAGGTACTTGTCCGCGAAGGCGAGGCCGGCGCCGATCGGCACCTGCGCGCCGACGATGCCGTGGCCGCCGTAGAAGTGCTTCTCGCGGCTGAACATGTGCATCGAGCCGCCCTTGCCCTTGGAGTAGCCGCCTTCGCGGCCGGTCAGCTCGGCCATCACCCCCTTGGGGTCCATCCCGCAGGCCAGCATGTGGCCGTGGTCGCGGTAGGAGGTGACGCGCTTGTCGCCCTCGTCGGCGGCGGCCTCGAGCCCGACGACCACCGCTTCCTGCCCGATGTAGAGGTGGCAGAAGCCCCCGATCAGGCCCATGCCGTAGAGCTGGCCGGCCTTTTCCTCGAACCGGCGGATCAGAAGCATGTCGCGGTAGTATTGAAGAAGCTCGTCGGCCGAAACGTTGGGTTTGGCCTTGGATCGGCGTGTCGCCATCGGTTCCTCCCTGGCTTGCGCAGAATAGTTT
>JAMWZF010000121.1:0-6570 GCA_024304875.1 Paracoccaceae bacterium | reverse complement strand
GAATAGTTTAGCTTTAAAGCATTGGATACAGGAGGTAGCGCGGTTTTTCGAGGGGCAAATTGCCTTGAAGTCAGCGCGGCAGCGAATTCCCGCGTTGCGCCAAGGGCAACGCTGGCGGCAGGATGGGATCGCCGCGCCCGGTGCGGGCTTCGGGGAGGGCCGCGATGATCGTCTTTCTGCACGGTGCCGGAATCGGGGCCGAGGACCTTGCCCCGGCGCGCTATCCCCTGGTGCGCCGGTTGCGGGATCTGGCCCCGGCCCAGGTCCCGCTGATCGAGGGCGACTGGCTGGACCGGATGGAGGAGCTGCTCGCGCCGCTGGGGCCGGAGGACACCGTGATCGGCCATTCCCACGGCGGGGCGATGGCGGTGAAGTGGATCGCGGAGCGGGCGCGGGCGAAGCCGCTGGCGCGCTTCGTCGGCTGCGCGATGCCGATGTGGGGCGAGCCCGACTGGGAGATGCAGGAGTTCTGCCTGCCGCGGGACACATCGGGCGCCTTCGACGGGGTCGGGGAAATCTGGCTGTTGCAGGCCGAGGATGACGAGATCGTCGATGCGGGCCACGCCGCGCTCTATGCCGCGAGGCTGCCGGGCGCGCGTCTGCGCAGGCTGCCCGCCGGCGGGCACGACCTGGATGACGATGCGGTCTCGGTGGTCCTGTCCGAGGCCCTCGGCCTCAGCGGATGACGATCTCGTCCGAGCGGATCAGGCCGAGCACGTCGCGGGCCTGTTCGTCCAGCAGGTCGAGGTCGAGATAGTCGTCCGACAGGCGCCGGGTGAGGTTCTCCATCCGGGCGACCTCGGCCTCCAGCAGCGCCAGCTCGGCCCGAAGCTCGCGGCCCTCGGCGTCGATGCCGGCCCGCTCGAACACCCCGTATTGCCCCTGCACGGCGGCGAAGACGAAGTAGGCGCCGGCCACGACGATGGCGGTGAAGTAGAGGAGGGGGCCCAGGGACAGGCGGCTTCTGCGGATCATCTTTACTGCCTCGATCGGGGCTCTGCCGGCCCCATTTCCCGCGACAATGCCACAGGCGATTCGCGCTGTGAATCCCCTTTCTTCAAAAGGGATCGGAAAATCGGGACCGGCTGCTTGGCCCCGACTCAGCCCGCGACCGAGGCCGCGTGGATCGAGGTGATCGCCTCGGCGATCGCGTCGTTGAACTCCTCGTCCGACTGCTGCGCCGAGAGACCCTCGGTCAGGGCGCGGGAGAAGGAGGCGATCATGCCGGTATTGCGGGCCAGCTTGGCGTTCGCCTCGCCCCGCGCATAGCCGCCGGAGAGGGCGACGACGCGCATCACCTTGGGGTGGTCGATCAGCGGCTTGTAGAAGTTTTCGGTCGTCGGCAAGGACAGCTTCAGCATGACCTGCTCGCCCTCGGGCAGGGCGTCCAGGGCGCTCAGGATCTCGCGCTGGAGGATCTCTTCCGCCTCGGCCTTGTCATCGATGGAGATGGTCACTTCGGGTTCGAGGATCGGCATGAGGCCATGCGCGGCGATCTGCGCGCCCACCCGGAACTGCTGGGCGACGATGGCGCGGATGCCGTCCTCGTTCGCCGCGTCGATGACCGAGCGCATCTTGGTGCCGAAGATGCCGTGGCCGACGGCCCGCTCGCAGAGCGCATCGAGGCCGGGGATGTCCTTCATCAGCTTCACGCCGTTCTCGGCCTCTTCCAGCCCCTTGTCGACCTTGAGGAAGGGCACGACGCCCCGGTCTTCCCAGAGGAAGCGCGCCGCCGGCTTGCCGCCGATCTGCCGGTCCATCGTGTCCTCGAAGAGGATCGCGCCGATCACCTTGTCGCCGGTGAAGGCGGGGGCCTGCGCGATGCGGCTGCGCATCTGGTGGATCAGGTCGAACATCTCGGCGTCCGAGGAATACTGGTCCTCCTCGATGCCGTAGAGCTTCAGCGCCTTCGGGGTGGAGCCGCCGGACTGGTCGAGGGCGGCGATGAAGCCTCCCGCGCTGCGCATCTGCTCGGCCATGGCTTGGGTCGTCATCGGGCTGCTCCACTGTGGTCTGTCCGCGCCCGTTCTAGGGGGCCGGGCCGGCCTTCGCAACGTGGCAGGGGGGCGGAATGTCGCGTGGATCGGTGCGTCCTTGCGCATATCTTTGCCAGTATACCGGAATTAACCACATCGGGGCGTATCGGATGGAGACCTTTCTCGGCATGGACGCGGTGCTGCTGGCGCGGATCCAGTTCGCCTTTACCGTCGCCTTCCATTTCATCTTCCCGGCCTTCTCCATCGGGCTCGCCAGCTACCTCGCGGTGCTGAACGGCCTCTGGCTCTGGACGAAAGACGAGGTCTACCTGCGGCTGTTCCGGTTCTGGGTGAAGATCTTCGCGATCTCCTTCGCGATGGGCGTCGTCTCGGGCATCGTGATGTCCTATCAGTTCGGGACCAACTGGTCGGTCTTCTCGGACCGGACCGGCCCGGTGCTTGGCCCGCTCATGGCCTACGAGGTGCTGACCGCCTTCTTCCTCGAGGCGGGGTTCCTCGGCATCATGCTGTTCGGGCGGTCGCGCGTCGGCCCCGGGCTGCACATGTTCGCCACGGCGATGGTCGCCGTGGGCACCGCCATCTCGGCCACCTGGATCCTCAGCGTGAACAGCTGGATGCACACGCCGCAGGGCTATTCGATCAACGACGTCGGCCAGTTCGTGCCCGAGGACTGGTGGGCGATCGTCTTCAACCCGTCCTTCCCCTACCGGCTGGCCCATACGCTGACGGCGGCGTACCTGACGACCGCCTTCATCGTCGGCGGCGTGGGGGCCTGGCACCTGCTGCGGGGCCGGTCGCGCAATCCGGCGGTGCGGACGATGGTGTCGATGGCGCTCTGGATGATCGCGGTGACGGCGCCCCTGCAGATCGTGCTGGGGCACGAGCACGGGCTGAACACCTACGAGTACCAGCCGACCAAGGTGCTGGCGATGGAGGGCCATTTCGAGAGCCACGAGGACGGCATCCCGCTCATCCTCTTCGGCATTCCCGACCAGGAGGCGGGCGTGATGCGCTACGAGGTGTCGATCCCGCGCATCGGCGGGCCCATCCTCGAAAAGGGATGGGACGCGCAGATGGACGGGCTCGATACCGTGCCGGACGAGCTGGAGCCGCCGGTGGGGATCGTCTTCTTCGCCTTCCGCATCATGGTCGGCATCGGGTTCCTGATGCTGGGCCTCGGGCTCTGGGGCCTCTGGGCGCGCTGGCGCGGGCACCTCTACGAAGCGCGCTGGCTGCACCGGGCGCAGGTGCTGATGGCGCCCTCGGGGCTGGTCGCGGTGATCGCGGGCTGGATCACGACCGAGGTGGGGCGGCAGCCTTACGTCGTCTACGGCGAGATGCTGACGGCGGAGGCGGCCTCGCCCCTTGGCGCGCAGGCGGTGGCCGCCTCGCTGGTCGCCTTCGTCGTCATCTACTTCCTCGTCTTCGGGGCCGGCGTCCTCTACATCCTGAAGCTGATGTCCCATGAACCCAAGCCCGACGAGAAGGGCGAGAGCGCCGAGCCAGGGCCGATCCGGACGGCGGGCACCACGCCGGCCCAGCAGACCCGGAAGGTGCAGGGCGCATGACCGATCTCACCATGATCTGGGCCCTGATCCTGGCCTTCGCCGTCTTCGTCTATGTCGTCCTCGACGGCTTCGACCTCGGCATCGGGATCCTCTACCCCTTCTTCCCGGAAAAGAAGGACCGGGACATCATGATGAACTCGGTCGCGCCGGTCTGGGACGGGAACGAGACCTGGCTGGTGCTGGGGGGCGGGGGGCTCTTCGCCGCGTTCCCGCTGGCCTATTCGATCATCCTGCCGGCGCTCTACCCGCCGATCATCGCCATGCTGCTGGCGCTGATCTTCCGAGGGGTGGCCTTCGAGTTCCGCTGGCGGGCCGAGACGGCGATCGGGCGCAAGGCCTGGGACGGGGCCTTCATCGCGGGGTCGGTGGTGGCGGCCTTCGCGCAGGGAATCGCCCTCGGCGCGCTGCTCCAGGGGATCGAGGTCGAGGGCCGCGCCTACGCCGGCGGCTGGTGGGACTGGCTGACGCCCTTCACCGTGCTGAGCGGTGTCGCGGTGGTGGCGGGCTACGGGTTCCTCGGAGCCTGCTGGCTGAACCTCAAGCTCGAGGGCGAGGTGCAGGCACACGTCCGCCGCCGGGCCCGCGCCTTCGGCATCGCGACGGTGGCGGGGATCGTGGCGGTGAGCCTCGCGACGCCCTTCCTGGAGCCGGTCTACTTCTCGCGCTGGTTCGGCTGGCCGGAGATCCTCTGGGTCTCTCCCGTGCCGGTCGCCGTCGCGCTGCTGACCCTCGGCCTCGGCTGGTCGCTGGTGACCGACGGGCGGGACTGGCTGCCCTTCGTGCTGGCGCTGGCGCTTTTCGGGCTGTGCTTCGTCGGCCTTGGCGTCAGCATGTGGCCCTACGTGATCCCTCCGTCCGTGACGCTGGCCGAGGCGGCGGCCCCCGAATCGAGCCAGATGTTCATGCTGGTGGGCGCGGCGGTGCTGATCCCGATCATCCTTGCCTATACCGCCTACGCCTACTGGGTCTTCCGCGGCAAGATGGACCCCGAGGAGGGGTACCACTGATGGAGACGCTGAAGCGGCTGGCGTGGTTCGTGGGGATCTGGGCGGCCAGCGTGGCGGTGCTGGCAGTCGTCGCTTACGGCATCCGGGCGGTTCTTCTCTAGGAGGGGCGGGGCGAGCCCCGTCTTACGGGACCCTCGATCGAGGTTGCACGGGACAGCGCGCCGTTGCTCCCGAAGAAGAGTATTTGGACCAGCCCGAGGCAGCAGGGCCCGCGCCCTGATTTCGGGCTGGCCCAAATACTCATCTTTTGGAGAACCCTCGGTTACCCGCGCAACGCCGCCGTGACGCGCCCGTAAGGCGTGGCTCGCCGCGCCTCCCGTCCTCAGTCCTGGTGCAGGGCCGCGACGCCGGGCAGGGTCTTGCCTTCCAGCCATTCCAGGAACGCGCCGCCGGCGGTGGAGACATAGGTGAAGTCGTCCGCCACGCCCGCATGGTTCAGCGCCGCGACCGTATCCCCGCCGCCCGCGACCGAGACGAGGTCGCCGGCCTTGGTCGCCTTGGCCGCCGCCTGGGCCGCCGCGACGGTCGCCGCATCGAAGGGCACGATCTCGAAGGCACCGAGGGGGCCGTTCCAGATCAGGGTTTTCGCCTCCTCCAGCAGATCCTGGAAATGCTTTACCGTCTGCGGCCCGGCGTCGAGGATCATCGCGTCCTCGGGGCAGGCGCGCACATCGACGACTTCGGAGGCCGCGCCCGCCTTGAACTCGCGCGCGACGACCACGTCGACGGGCAGGTGGATCTCGCAGCTGGCCTCGCCGGCCTTCTTGAGGATCTCGCGCGCGGTCTCGCCGAGGTCGTGCTCGCACAGCGACTTGCCGACGCCGATCCCCTGGGCGGCGAGGAAGGTGTTCGCCATTCCGCCGCCGATGACGAGGTGGTTCACCTTGCGCACGAGGTTTCCGAGGAGGTCGAGCTTGGTCGAGACCTTCGCCCCGCCGACCACGGCGATCAGGGGCCGGTCGGGGGTGGTCAGGGCAGCCTCGAGCGCCGAGAGCTCGGCCTCCATCAGCCGGCCGGCGCAGGACGGCAGGAGGTGGGCGACCCCCTCGGTCGAGGCATGGGCCCGGTGGGCGGCCGAGAAGGCGTCGTTGCAGTAGATGTCGCCGAGGGAGGCGAGGAATTGCGCCATCTGCGGATCGTTCGCCTCCTCCATCGGGGAGAAGCGGGTGTTCTCGACCAGCACGGGGCCGCTGGCGCCTTCGAGGGCGGCGCGGTCCGGTCGCTCGATGAAGGTGACATGGGTTCCCAGAGCCTCTTCCAGCGCGGGAAGGGTCACGCGCAGGGACATGTCGGCCACCGGCTTGCCCTTGGGCCGGCCGAAGTGCGCCAGCATGACGGGGGTGCCGCCCTTGGCGAGGATGTCCTTGATCGTGGGCACGATCCGTTCGATCCGGGTGGCGTCGGTGACGCGGCCGTCCTCCACGGGGACGTTGATGTCGACGCGCGTCAGCACGATCTTGCCGGAGAGATCCCCCATGTCGTCGAGCGTTTTCCAGGCCATCCGGCGTCTCCCTTGGCTGAGTTTCGCCTTTGACATCGGTCTTTCGGCCCCGGGGGTCAACCTGTCGTCATCGGCGCCCGGGCGCCCTTGCCCGCGGCCGGGGGCCAACATAGGGTCCGCCGCGACCTGATTGACCACGGAGGGCCGCAGATGGCCGAGATCAAAGACCCCGAGAACACCATCCTGATCGAGCTGAAGGGCGGCACCGTCACCATCCAGCTTCTGCCCGACGTGGCCCCGGCCCACGTGGCCCGGATGAAGGAGCTGGCCCGCGAGGGCGCCTACGACGGCGTGGTGTTCCACCGCGTGATCGAGGGCTTCATGGCCCAGACCGGCGACGTGCAGTACGGCAAGGCGGGCGGCGACACCTCCCGCGCCGGGCGCGGCGGCTCGGACAAGCCGGACCTGCGGGCCGAGTTCTCCAAGCTGCCCCACGCCCGCGGCTCGCTTGGCGCCGCGCGGTCGCAGAACCCCAACTCGGCGAATTCGCAGTTCTT